>NZ_JAJKHN010000119.1:0-15359 GCF_020982715.1 Bacteroides sp. 1_1_30 | reverse complement strand
AGACTAAAAGCCGGATGGGATGAAAAATATTTGTCACAACTTTTACAGAACAATAATTTTTAATGCGTCTGCCCTGCGCCATTACAGTTACATTATTAAGCCACGATAATCAGATTTATATGGCTTCATTGTAACAAAAACAAGCTATCTTACACCTATTATGACCCTTATACGGCTATTTTGCACAATGATAGATAACCCGTTTTTACTGGTAAAAGTATGATAGATATTTTGTTTCACTATGTAGCATTTAATTCAAATATTTAGGAACATGAGCAAACGTTAGACTTAGAAAAGTTAGCGCCTGCCCGTTCTTTGAAAAAGCAATTAAAAAGAGGCTGACTCAAAAACAATCTTGAGACAGCCTCTCGAATACAAACTTTAACCTATATTCTTTTTAGACTCAATACTACTTAAAGACGTATATTTCATAAAGCTCACATCCCCAAGAAGCCAAAAGATCAAATTTCACATACCGTGCAGTTATAGATTCAATGAATTGATAGTAATCGGCATTCTCATCAGCAGTAGCTACTTTTCCTAGATAATTCCATGTGTTTCCATCAGAAGAAACTGATAATTGTACATTTTGAGGAGCATAATAATATATATAATCAAGACCTACTCCAGTGATTGTTTTTTCCTCTCCCATATCGAGTGTAAATGAAATATCTCCATCAGAACATATACCTTCATAGTTACCTTTGGTTTCACCATCAATAAGCGAACCGCCACCATCGTTTTGATAAAAATCACTACTATCTTCCACATCTACAGACCAACCCTGTTTGGCCCATTCTATCCAACCGGAAGGCCGTTTGTAAGATATGTGTTCAAATCCTCTTATATATTTATTTATATTCAAGGTGAAAGAACTTCTTTTCTCATCCTGCACGAAGACCGGATCTTCACATTCAAAAACAGCTGTGATATTTAATGTGTTTGACGAGTCGTCCGATGTACGCAACAAAAAGTCATTAGTAATCTCCCAAGTAATATCTCCTGATGTCTTTTCACCAGCAGGAATTATAATTTCTGCAGGAGTAATACTAATGTCTTTCAGGTATTCGTCATCCACTCCTTCCGTTGTAAGTTTCACCTTTACATCTTTCCGAGCAGGACGATCCAATTGTACACTGAATGTATATAGATTGCGCTCCGTGTCCTTAAATTCTCCGTTGAAATAAGTATGTTCGAATGTAGTTTTATTACCGACTTTTCCTTCCAAGAAACCTGTAGCTACATACGCCTCTTTCTTTATCAAAGCTTTTGCCTCCAAGGTAATAGATGGCATTTTATATCCTTGCACAGTAGCTCTCACTCCTAAATTATAGGTAGCTTCATCGTAATTAGATTGAAAAACATCCATATTTTTTATACCCAAAGTAACACTGGCATCCGTATAGCCTGCCGGAATTATCAATTTGGTATCACTTAACTCAACATCTTCTCCGATTGGCTCAAAAGTAACTATTGCGTCCTCGGGTGAAGCGTTAAAACGAAAGGTGAATATTACGGGTTTATCGAATTCTAATATACCCTCATTATTATAGGTGGCATTCACTGTTATTTCCGAGCCTTCTCCGTCTTCCGCCACAAGAGAAAAATTGTTATCCGGATAGGTAGCCAGACTTGGAGTTTCATCTTCGCCGCATCCAGAAAGGGCTGTCAGCAAACCGACTGCCAATAATAAGAAAAATCTATAAAGTGTTCTCATTTCTACAATTGTTTTTTAATTTATTGCAAATCATCGGGATATTGGTAAGGTGTGGCATCATTGTCTTTGTAGAACACGGTAGGTGCTTGTAACGGAGAACCATACAGAGTTCTCACATCAGACAGACGCCGGAATACATTGCCATAATTTTCCGGCTTCGGTGAAAAGCCCATAAACCATCCAGAACCTTGGTTTATCAGTCTTTGTCCCTGTAAATCGCCACCTGTACCTCTAACAAACTCCATGGATTGACCGGAACATTCTTTGGATGTCAGGTCCCCATACGGAACTTGAGAAGGATCTCTACCATAATCACCAACTACAATATCTATCCAGTTTTTAATAGTTACTCCATCAACAACGGTTGCCTTCGAACTATACATTCTTCTTAATGCATATACTGCTACGATTTTATCAGGCATTGCTTGTTTAGTTTCGTAGCATAAACGTGCCGCAGCCTCCTCACTAGGCTCTGTTAATGCTGGATTATTCGGATCATAAGCACCTTCATATTCGTCATCAAAACATACCCCGTCCAGATTATATGCTTTGCAATACTGAGCTAGTTCTCGTGCAAAGTCTTTGGCACCTTGTTTAGAAAGTTGCGCCACTCCTGTTATATCCCCGTTACTAAGTATTCCTAATACTATTTTAGTTCCACGTTTACGAAGTGGTTGCAAAAATTTCTCATTATTATCTAGCAAATATTGTATGTAAGCATTACATTTTAAATAAGGGCGTTGGGCTTGTGCGTCCCAGTTGATATTGGCAGCAAATGGAGATACTACATCCCACAGCAATTTTCCGTTTTCCAGTTGAAAAGAAAGAGCATTCAGTGGATTTGTACCATCAAAGAAGACAAATGACTTTACTACATCTTCCCCTTTGTAAGTGTTTCCTAACTTCCTCATATCTTTTATCAAATAGATACAATGACCAGCTTTCTCATCTTTTATGGTAATGTCGCTACTTACGTGGGTAAGAGCTATAGGTAAAGCATAGGTTTTATCTTCTTTCAAAGTGCCGTCCGTCTGAATGGTGATGTCAGTCTGAGCAGATTTTGTTTGTGCATCTACAATAAGCTTCCCGTCATTCTTAAAAGAAACCAAGTGCGCAGGATACAATTCAAAATCGGTTTCATGCTCTTTGTTATAAGTATCCAAATAGTCTGCATCAATAATTACTTGAGCAAAAGTACTGGTACTCGCCATTTTACTAAGACTCATTTTTACAGAAGTAGTATAAGTATCTTTGTATAGCTCCACTACGTTAGAGGACAAATTGGACTTTCCGTCACGCAAGTATCCATTGTTTTCATAAATGCCAGTATATGCTGACTCATCTATTGCTTTATTTATGACAAGATCATCATCACAAGAGGTAAGGCAAGTTATGCCGCCTGCAAATATGGCAACCATCAACCCTGTTATCAGATATTTTTGTTTCATAATAATATTCTTTTTAATTAAAAGGATTAATATATTTGAGGAAGTTCTACAGGAACCCATATCGGATCTTTACTCGCAGTGATATCATTTCCATTACCTGTACGATCTATAACAACCTTTCCAGACCCCTCATTAAATTTCCAGTAGGCTACAAGTCCTTCACTGGCAGGATTTACTTTATAAGGATTATCTGCAATTTGCTCTGCAGTTCTTTCTACGCTCCAAATACGAACCTCTGAAATTTCTCCCGGAAGCCAGCGGGTACCATCAAAAGAACGGCCTATATAGCAATTCTTAGTTAAATCAACCGTACTATTTGCTGACTGGTCTTTATACACCGCCACACCATTCTTGTAATAGATTCGGTTTTTATTGACAGTGTTATACACAACAGCTATGTGTACCCATTCGTCTACCGGAAGTCCAATACCTGGTGCGTGATTTGCTGGAGGAAAACTTCCACCTGGCACAAATGCCTGAAGTTGATCACGTGGACGGTCGCCATCACCGATACGTATAAGGAAATTACCTTCAATTCCAAAAACAGAACTTAGTGCATTATCACGTTTGGCCACCCAGTCATCACTTCGTACCAATGCTTCCACTGTAATAGTAATCATCTTGCTTACATCACTATTCCATTTTATCGGAAAATAGTTTTCTTTAATATTAGCTACAACATTAATAAGAGCAGCGCCTTTGATGATAAAATAAGTAGTACGGGCACTCTCAAGAAGTCCAATTCCAGATACATTTGTGATTGTAACAGGCAACACATAACGTCTTGAGTCGTCCAATTGATTCAAATTAACGAAATTCACTATGATATCATCTCCAGAAATTCCTCCGGGTTGAATCGTAACATTCTTCACAGGAATATCATAAAACGCTTCGGGAAGTGCTGTAGCATTATCTCCATAACTTAGATTGTAGGTAGCCGCTAAAGATGGTTTGGCATCAAAGCTGACTTGGATTTCGTTGTCGACAGGAGCAGCAAGCCGATAAGTAATTTTACGACTGTCAAACAATACATCTTCTTTAATCAGTAAATCTTCTGTTACGGGTACCGAACTTATATAAAGCTTATTGTCATAATGATGTTCATCATTAATATCCGTATCCTTGCAGCTGCTTACCGTAAATGCAGTAAATGCTATAAATGCTAATTGATAAATATGCAATTTCATATTGTATTTCTATTTATTAGGATTCATTATATGAATAGTTTCACGTACTGTTCCATAAGTATTATTGTAATAATCCTTTTGGATATTGATGATAAAAATACCAGTGCAGGTATAATCTGGTGATGCCTGTACAATCCATTGAGCTGTACCTTGTGCAGCCAATACTTTATTTCCATTTGCATCCCGTGTATCCCAATAACCAATTATCATATCCTTATCTTCCTGTTGAGGAAACTGTGTACAGGCAATAAAACGATCTTTTGGAACAAGATCCGCATTCGTTCCTGCTACGTCTATGCCTGCTTGAATAGCCATAAAAACATTTAATGTCAGATCCTCCATGTTTTTGGAAGAAGCGGTTTTCAGTATCAGATGATTGTATTTATCCAGCATATCCATGTTTTCTGGAGCCAAATACTGCACATAACCGTAAAAAACCAATGTTTTGTCGGTATGCTTAATCCGCCAATCCAACACTCTGCTGAAGAAGTTTTGCTGACGTGCCTTGTATTGTTGTAACACATCTTCTTGCATACCCACCATTGAAAGTCCTGTATAGTCAATTAGGATACCATCATATCCATAATTGTCACATAGAACCAGCATAGCATCCGTACGTTCATTCAGATACCTTTGTGCATCTTCTTCCGTCAATTCGGAATTATCTTTTGCCTTATTGTTCCATTCTTGTTCTAAACTCTCATAATTAATGCAGGAAAGCGTGCGGATATTCTTCTCGCGTATTTTTACCATTTCGGCTTGTGTTTCAGACGAGAGCTTTTCTGGATTATTCAAACAGATAAAATCCACACTGTCCAGTATAGCGGTGAGACGTTCGGTTTGATTGATTGGATTAGTTTCCGGATTGTCAAAAGAGACAAAGACTAACTTATGTTCTCCATCCTTGTAGCGTTTCAGATCTCTGATATAGTCAGCATACAGTTGCGGGTTTTGCTCTTCAAATGTAGGGTAATGGATGTTAATGCTTTCTGGGTCTGTCCAGCCTTCGCATGAGGAATACATCATCCCCCACACCATCAATATTGTTGTAAACAAACTGTTTTTTACTATTCTTTTCATATATATTATCACTTAAAGATTTTAATCACATTATTTTCATCCAAGTTCTCTAAGTACTTGGTAAATTCTAAATATAGGTTATTCAAGGAGATATCAGATATTTCTTACTTTTTTCGAAAAAAAAGAGAAAATGGACTAAGTGTTTATTATATTAGCATTGTTTTATTAACAAAGGAAGGGAAAGTCGACACTCTTCTTTTTGAGTTTAATAAAATGTATAACCATTAAATTAAATGTATGGAAAGCAAACATTCGCTTCGAAAGTCGAAGTTATTTCGAGCTTTATTGATTCTTTTGTTGATAGCAGTTCCTGTACAATGGGCTGCGGCACAGTTGACCTTATCAACTCCCCGTACAACTTTAGGAACTGTAATTAAACAAATTCAATCACAATCAAAGTACCAATTTTTCTACAATGACAAGCTATCAACTGTCACAGTTGAACCTTTAAAAGTAAAAGATGCTTCTTTAGAGCAAGTTTTAAACACACTTTTGAAAAATAAAGATATCTCTTATAAAATAGAAGAGAATATAATTTATTTATCAGAAAAAGAAAATTCCGATTCACTACAACAACAAAGCGGGAAAGAACGTACTATAACCGGACAAGTTGTAGATGCTAAAGGAGAACCATTGATTGGTGTTAGCATTTTAGTGAAAGGAACAACAGACGGAGCTATTACCGATTTGGATGGTAACTACAAAATTGTGACAAAAAGCAATAACCCAGTTATTGTTTATTCTTATATCGGATATAAGACACAAGAAATCCCTTTGAAAGGACAGACAGCCATTAATATTACGATGATGGATGATACCCAAGTGATTGACGAGGTAGTTGTTACAGCTTTGGGTATTAAGCGTTCAGAGAAAGCTTTGAGTTATAATGTCACACAGGTCGATGCAGAATCAGCTTTAGCTGTAAAAGATGCGAACTTTATTAATTCACTGAACGGAAAGGTTGCGGGTTTAAATATCAACTCTTCTTCTTCTGGTATTGGTGGTGCAAGTAAAGTTGTTATGCGTGGCTCCAGGGGTATCGAACAATCGTCTAATGCTCTTTATGTTATCGACGGTATTCCAATGTATAACCTGAGCGCTTCTGGTGGTTCTGAAGAGATGCAATCGCAAGGCTCTACAGAAGCTATAGCTGATATAAACCCAGATGACATTGAATCAATGTCAGTTTTGTCTGGTGCTGCTGCTGCCGCATTGTATGGTAGCAATGCATCTAATGGTGCTATTGTGATTACAACCAAAAAAGGAAAAGTGGGTCGTGTAGCCTTGACCGTATCTAGTAATACAGAAATGTTATCTCCATTCGTCATGCCACAGTTTCAGAATCGCTATGGAACTTCTGGAACAGATGCTAGTTGGGGTAAAAGATTGAATGAAGCTAATTACCGCGGATACGATCCTGCAAGTGATTATTTTCAGACTGGGCTTATTGGAACAGAATCTGTAACACTTTCTACTGGTACTGAACACAATCAGACATATCTTTCTGCCGCAGCCGTTAATTCGCGTGGCATTATTCCAAATAACAAATACGACCGCTATAACTTTACATTCCGGAACACCACTCTTTTTCTAGAAGATAAGATGAAACTGGATGTTGGTGCTCAATATATTATGCAGAAAGACCGTAATATGGTGAATCAAGGTATTTATGCAAACCCATTGTCTTCTGCTTACCTGTTTCCGCGTGGAAATGACTGGGAAGATTACAAAATGTACGAACGTTATGATTTAGAGCGTAATATGTATACGCAATATTGGCCTCAAGGAGGGGGATCGTTCCGTTTACAAAATCCTTACTGGATTAATTATCGTAACTTGCGTGAAAATGACAAAGATCGTTATATGTTGAGTGCAGCTTTAAGTTACGATATTCTAAGTTGGTTGAACGTAGCTGGACGTGTACGTCTAGATAATTCATACAACACATATACACAAAAATACTATGCCTCTACCATCGCAACTATTGCTGAAGGTGAAAATGGTTTTTATGGTGTAACAAACACTCGTGACAAGCAAACATATGCAGACTTATTGTTGAATATAAATAAAACATTTGGCGAGGATTGGAGTTTAACAGCTAATATCGGAGCATCTTATTCAGACAATCGTTCTGAAGCTCTTGCCGTTAGTGGACCAATTGCAGCGAATGGACTTCCTAACTTTTTCACAGTTGCTCAATTGGATAAAGAAACTGGGAAACGTGAAGAAACTGGTTATCGTGAACAAACACAATCTATATTTGCATCTGCAGAAGTTGGTTATAGAAGTACTTACTACTTGACTCTTACCGGACGTAATGATTGGCCAAGTCAATTAGCGGGACCGAACTCAAAACAGTCTTCTTTTTTCTACCCGTCAGTAGGAGGCTCTGTTGTTTTGTCTGAACTTTTCAAATTACCTGAAAGTATTTCATACTTAAAACTACGTGCTTCTTGGGCATCCGTAGGTCTACCATTTGGACGCTTCCTTGCTTATCCAACTTTTTCATGGAATACTTCAACAGGAGCATACTCTTCTCAGTCTGCATATCCATTGTATGATTTGAAACCGGAACGTACAGATTCTTGGGAAGTAGGTCTTACTGCACGTTTCCTTAAACATTTCAATTTTGATGTTTCATTCTATAATACCAAGACTTACAATCAAACCATGGATGCAAAGCTTTCTCCAACAGGAGGCTATAGTACATTCTATGCGCAGACTGGTAACGTACGTAACCGTGGTGTAGAACTTTCACTTGGTTACAAGAATACATGGAACAAGTTTTCATGGAGTTCTAACTACACATTCAGTGCCAATAAAAACAAGATTTTAAGCCTGATTGATGGTTACATAAACCCTGTAACCGGTGAAGAAATAACAAAAGACCGTATGGATGTAGGTGGTTTATCAAAGGCACGGTTCATTCTAAAAGTAGGTGGATCTTTAGGTGATCTCTACTCACAGTCTGACTTGCTTCGAGATTCAAATAATAAGATTTATGTAAATGCCGATGGAAATGTAGCAGTGAATGACAAAGCTGATGATATTTATTTAGGATCTGTTTTTCCAAAAGCTAATATGGCATGGCGCAATGACTTTCAATATGGTAACTGGGGACTTGGCTTCCTTCTTACTGCCCGTTTGGGAGGAGTCGTTTACTCTGCGACTCAAGCCGTTCTTGACTCCTATGGTGTATCCGAAGCTACAGCAGCAGCTCGTGATAATGGTGGAGTCGTGATAAACGGCAACGATATGATTGACGCGCAAAAGTGGTATACAGTGGTTGGTGCCGACAGCGGTATTCCTCAATATTACACTTATAGTGCTACCAATTTACGTCTGCAAGAAGCTTCTGTCAGCTACACTATCCCAAGAAAGAAATTGAAAAATATTATGGATATCACTCTTTCGCTGGTAGGTCGTAACTTGTGGATGATTTATTGCAAGGCTCCTTTCGATCCTGAATCTGTAGCCACTACAGGTAACTATTACCAGGGAATTGATTACTTTATGATGCCTAGCCTTCGTAGCGTAGGATTCAATTTGAAACTTAAATTCTAAAAACGGAAAAGATGAAGAAAAATACAATAATACAGTTTATAGTCACTGGTATGTTTCTTTTCGGTGCAACTGCATGTACAGGAAACTTTGAAGATTACAATAAAAATCCTCATGAACCAGACCAAAATGACATGGGAGTAGATTGGTATTTGGTAAGATCATTAGCTCTTAATTTACAAGATTTGATGATGCCAGAACAAGAGAACTTTTCTCAATATGTAGACTGTTTGATGGCAGGAGCATTTTCGGGATATGTAGCAGACTCCAATTTGGGTACAGGTTGGTCTGGTCGTTACGCAACTTATAATCCTTCAGACGATTGGAAAAAAATTCCATTCAATGATTTTTATTCAAAGTTTTATCCTGATTACTTCAATTTGAAAAATCAAAGCGATGATGAACTTTTCTTATCGTTGGCCGAGTTATATCGTATCGTCGTAATGTTACGTGTAACAGATACATATGGTCCCATCCCTTATTCAAAAGTAGGTGCAGCTAATGCGATCAAATCCCCTTATGATTCTCAGCAAGCTGTCTATGCCAAAATGCTAGAAGATTTGGATAATATTATTACAGTATTAGGAAAGTTTGGCAACCAAAGCTTCAGCTCAAGTGCTGATAGAATTTATAATGGCAATACATCAGCATGGTATAAGTTTGCCAACTCTTTGAAGCTAAGAATGGCGATGCGTACTTGCTATGTAGCAGGATTTAACGTGAATGGAAAAACATCACAGCAATTGGCTGAAGAAGCTGTAGCAGCAGGTGTTATGACTGCTGCAACTGATGGCGCTTATCGTAAAGTTGCCGATCATAATCCATGGCAACGTTTTATGGTACTATGGTCAGATGCACGAATTTCAGCGGATTTAACCTGCTACATGAATGCATACAACGATCCTCGTCGCGAAGCATATTATGATAAAAGTACTTTTGGCACCGTGTCGGGAAATGCATATACTGGAGAAGAAAGTTATGTAGGTTTACGTCGGGGTATTCTGCAAGGACAATATAACTCCTGGTCACAAGGCTCTTCTTGTATGAAAGTCACTACGAGTGATAATATAGTTGTGTTCCGTGCATCAGAAGTCGCTTTCTTGCGTGCTGAAGGAGCTCTTCGTAACTGGAACATGGGAGGAACAGCTAAAGACTTCTATGAGGAAGGAATCCGTTTGTCGTTTGAAGAAAACGGAATTACCAGTGGAGTCGAAAATTATCTTGCAAGTACGGGAAAAGTAGAAGCATATAAAGATCCACTGAAAGGACAAAGTGCCCAAACTTATGATTACTCTGGAGCTATTAATACAAATGTAACTGTGGCATGGTCTGGAGGTGATTTTGAAAAAAGCTTAGAACAGATTATTACTCAAAAATGGATTGCAAACTTTCCAAATGGTATGGAATCATGGACTGAGTACCGTCGTACAGGCTATCCTAAATTAATGCCAATGGTAGCAAATGCAAGTGGAGGAATTGTTAATGATGCGGAAGGTGCACGACGCATGCCATATCCAACTGATGAATATCGTGAAAATAGAGAAAGCGTAGAAGCAGCAGTTGCGACATTGACACAAGAGTCCAAGACTAAAAGAGGAGATACGATGGCAACTCACGTATGGTGGGACTGTAAATAAATCAACCAATGAGTAACAAAAAATAAAAATATATACCAAGTACTTAGTATATTAAATTATACAAATAAAATTACCTTAATTATAGCATATATGAGAAGAAAAATAAAATATCTCATGCCTGTAATGCTGGCATGTTCTATGATGCAGTTCTCGTGTTCTGACTGGACAGATCCAGAAAGCATCAATATACATACTCCTTCTATGGAGGAACAAAATCCGGAACTTTATGCTCAATACCTGGAATCTCTCAACAACTTTAAAGCAACAGACCATCAGGTAGTAATTGTTTCAGTTAATAATGTAAGTACTGTAACAACCTCACGCAGTCAACATCTTACTGATATGCCTGACAGTCTCGACTATATTTGTCTAAACAATACAATGGAAGTAAATCAGGCAAATATATCTGAGATGAAGGAAGTACGTCGATTGGGTACAAAAGTATTGGGATTAGTTGATTTCGATGCTATAGAAAGTGCATGGAAAAAGATTCTTGAAGAAGAAGCAGCCAACGCTGTACCTAATCCCGAATCTGATGAAACAGAAAATGGAGAAGAAGGAGAAGAGACTGTCGACGATGCAACACGTTTTATTGAATACTGCAAAAGTGAGGTCACTAAACAAATCGCCGCAAGTAACGCTTTAGATGTAGATGGAATTGTAGTGAATTATACAGGCTTCGACCTCAATTCGCTTGTTGAAGAGAATGAAATTGCCGCTGAAACAGCACGTCAAGGAGCATTCTTTGACGCGGTAGCTAACTGGAAAGTTGCGAATACTAATAAGGACTTGCTTTTCAAAGGTTACCCGCAGAACGTTATTGGTAAAAGTCTGCTTTCTGATTGTAAATACATCATTGTCAATGCGCATGGAGCAAAAAACCAATACGAGATGTCTTATCTCATACTCATGGCATCAGCAAAAAACGTACCAACCGACCGCTTCATCATGGGAGTAACAACGCCTTATCTTACCAATTCGGGGAGTTACAATGGTGAACTCGGAGATGGCTCATCTGCCATCATTGGAGCTGCTCAATGGGCAGTGGCAAAGACACCTGACTACACCAAAGCTGGAATTTCAATTGATGCAGCGGAAAAAGACTATTTTAATGCCAGCAATGTATACCCAACTTTAAAAGAAGCCATAAGTATATTGAGTCCAACCGTTAAATAAAAAACTGCCTTATGAAATTAAACAATTTAATATTTACAGCTCTTGCCGGTTTCTCAATAATTCTCACCGGTTGCCAGAACAACGATGAAAATGAACAGCATTATGACAATAAACTCTTCATTTCGGCATCGAACTTTACTAAGGAAATACTGTTCAAGGCTGGTGATACAAATGTAGAAACTGGTCTTTCAGTAGCCATAGCAAAGCCTGAAGAACATGATATCAAAGTGACTATGTCACCTGCTCCCGAGCTTTTACCAACTTATAAACAGGCATATTATGATGAAACTGCAGTACTTCTTTCCGAAGAGCATTATTCAATGCCAGAAACTTCGACTACCATCAAATCAGGTAGTATAGTTAGTCCAGAATTGCCTATTGAATTCATTAATACAGGAGAACTTGATATCAAAACCACTTATGTGCTTCCAGTCACTATTAAATCAGTGGAAGGGATCGACGTTTTGCAAAGTGCTAAAACATATTATTATGTATTCCGCGGAGCATCACTTATTAATGTGGTATGTAATATCAGTCGTAATCGTGCTTACCCGGATTTCAAGAATGACTCCAAATTCAATAATCTAACGGAGAATACGATGGAGATACTGTTCAAGGCCAATTCATTCCCTAATACTCTGAACACGTTGATGGGTATTGAAAGCAATTACTTGCTTCGTATCGGTGACGCAAATATTCCGAATAACCAACTTCAAGTAGCCACTTCTGTTAACAATTGTACAAGCGCAGACCTTCAACTTGAAAGTGGCAAGTGGTATCATGTAGCTGTCGCATTCAATAAAGGTAATGTCAAAGTATATATCAATGGCGTAGAAAAGCTTTCCGGTTCAACAGGAAAGAGTTCTGTTAGTCTTGGTGCCAAACATACCAATGAAGAAGACGGTTCACGCTGCTTCTGGGTAGGTTATTCCTATAAAGATGACCGCTATTTTGATGGCGTCGTTTCCGAAGTACGAATCTGGAATCGTGCATTAACAGCAGAAGAAATTCAGGCAACAAACCACTTCTACACAGTAGAACCTGAATCGGAAGGGCTCATTGCATATTGGAAATTTGACGAAGGTTCGGGTACAGTAGCTAAAGATTACAGCGTGAGTGGCTATGATTTGACAATCGAAAAAGAACCTAAATGGGAATCTGTTTCATTGCCTCAATAATAAATCATTTAACTAAGAATTGAATATGAATATGATAAACAATATCAAATATGCTTTCCTGCCAGTGGTGATGTTCACTATGGCAACTTTCACATCTTGTGAGGAAGATATTGAAATAGGAAACAAGATAGATGAATCTTCTTATTTGGCATCGACTCAACTGAGCGGATTATTATTGGACGAAAATACGAACAAAAACAGTTCGGTAATCGAGCTCCGAAATAATGAATATAGCACTAATGTGGTATTCCGTCTTTCTAAACTACCTCAAAAAGGAGTAGATGTTCAAATAGCTGTCGAGGAATCATATGCAGCTATATATAATACTACCCATGAAACGGATTTCGAAGTGTTTCCTGCTGCTAATGTAAAAATCGCAAATGATGGTACTTTTGTACTTGCCCCTGATGATAAAGTTACCCCAAGCGTGAAAGTTACACTGACTGCGTTTGATGGAATGGAAGAGGATAAAACTTACATAGTACCTTTAACAGTAACATCTTCTACTGAAGGAGTAACATTTACTGAAACTTCCAAGCATATGGTACTTCTCGTCCAGGATTATCGCAACAAACCTAATACTAACAAAGGAGAAGATGCGGTACAAACAGTTCTTTATTTCGAAGTTAATGATACTAACCCACTCAATGCCCTTGAGTTTCTGACTGAAAGTGGTAAATATTTTTTCGACCATGTTGTACTTTTTGCAGCTAATATCAATTGGGATCCAGAGAAACAACGAGTGTATTTAGCGAACAATGAAAATGTTCAATTCTTACTCGACAATAATGATAAGTATCTACAACCATTGCGTAAAGCTGGTATGAAAATTATTATTAGCATTCTGGGTAATCACGACGAAGCTGGTGTCGCTCAACTTTCGGATATGGGAGCTCGGGAATTCGCCCGGGAACTGGCAGCCTACTGCCGTGCCTATAATTTGGACGGCGTCGCTTTCGATGATGAATATTCGAACTCACCAGACCTTTCAAACCCATGGCTTGCAAGACCATCAGCTTATGCGGGTTCACGATTAATGTATGAATGTAAAGCTGTCATGCCGGAAAAAATTGTCTCGCTCTATAACCTTGGCAACATGTATTCAAGTAGTCTCCAAGTTATCGATGGTATCGAACCTGGTCAATATTGCGATTATGCTGTAGCTGACTATGGTGGTGCTGCTGGACCAGGTACCGGTATGACATTGAAACAGTGTGCTGGTATGTCAATAGAACTAAGACGAGGCAGTGGCAACTCAAGTGAATCTACAGCGCGTTCTAGAAAAGAAGCTGGTTATGGATACTACATGTTCTTCGCACTTGACCCATCATTATATGGTTCACAAGTATATAGATGCCAATCCGTTTGTAAAGGTTTGTACGATGAAACATTAGTTTATCCAAGTTACTATTATAAAAAGAATAGTACAGAACGTGAAGCTATTAACTGATTAATGTATATTTTACCTTAAAAAGAATAGATATGAAATTATTTAAGAATTTAATGATAGTGTTATCGGTATCCCTCCTACTATGGGGTTGTTCTGATGATGATGAATCAATCAATAATGGTAATTCAACAATCTCACTATCGACCAATATACTCCAAGTGGATAAAAATGGAGGGGATGCTACAGTTACTGTAACAAGCTCCGATAACTGGCGGTTGTCAGGAATATGTGATTGGGCACATCCGTCAATAACTTCAGGTAAAGATGGTGATGTAGTTACTTTTACCATCGATCCTAACAAATTAGATGAAAAGCGTACTGCAACCTTCAAGTTTTTCACAGGTTCTTCAGTTGTGCCACTACAAGTAGAGTCTCAACCTGCATATATAATGGATTTACTTTCTGACGAAGCTCTTTCTATTACTAAAGAAAAAAGTACTGTGAGAATTCAACTTAATACCAATGTGGCCGACCCAACGATAACATATAGTGACGGTGGTAAAGAGTGGCTGACATTCGATAGACGTAATGAATTCGGTGGCAAAGTAACTTTATCATTCACTGCTGCCGAGAACAAGACATATAAAGATCGTAGTACAAAAATTACAATCTCAAGCCCACTCGTTACTGAAAGTGTCAATGTAGATATTAATCAAAAACAAACAGATGCAATTATCACCGAAAGTAACACTTTAACATATGATCTAACAGCACGAACTATCTCTTTTAAAGTGAAATACAACGTCAATTACGCTATTTCCATAACAAAAGGGAAAGATTGGATTACTGATCAATCAATTTCCGAACCACAAAAAGGCGATGATGGTTTGACTACGGTTACTGTTACTTAGGGATATTCCTAAAATAATAAAATTTAAGGCAACTAATTCATTGCGAGTTAGTTGCCTTTTTTGTATCTTTAAGC
>NZ_JAJKHN010000118.1:0-15597 GCF_020982715.1 Bacteroides sp. 1_1_30 | reverse complement strand
ATTCCTGAAGGCAAGAACAAGCTTAAAGAAGCAACAGGATCAATCGTTTGGGAAGAGGATGTTTTCATGATGCAAAAATAAGAATTTTAACGCAATCCCCCAAGGTTTCAGACTGAGCCCAAATATGTTTGTTCTTATCATTTGGCATATATAAACAGCCCTCTATCCATCTTCTAAAGACGAATAGAGGGCAGTTGCCATGACGAGAAAAAAGTCGAAGTCTATTGCTTTGCTTCGTTATTTTGTTTCAGAAGAAATTCATCAATTGCTTTTTTAAGCTGGTCTTTAGGCATAGCTCCCTGCATGATTCTCGGTTCCTCTTTCATCGGAATCATCAATAGGGTAGGGATGCTGCGGATACCGAATGCTGCTGCCAGATCTTGTTCTTTGTCCACATCAATCTGGTAGATATCTACTTTGCCGCTATATTCTTTGCTAAGTTCTTCCAGAATCGGGTGTATCACTTTGCAGGGACCGCACCAGGTAGCATAGAAATCTACGATGGCAGGACGGCTGCCTTCAAATTTCCAATCGTTCGGATTGGCTTCATAGTTATATATCTTCTTTAAAAAATCTGCTTTATTTAATGCTACTACTTCCATTTTATTGTCCTCCTTTGTTGGTTCATTGCTTTTTTTATTTTCTCCGCTGTTTCCCGCGCAAGCCGTGGCTGCCAGTGTCAAGACGAAGACACTTAATAAACTTTTTATCTGTTTCATATATTATCTTTCTTTTTGTTTTTATCTGATGCAAAGATAGGTGATATAAAGGGACCATAAAATAGCAATTTGGCAGAAACTCTTGGCAAAACTTCCCTCGGATAGTTATTGAACACTAAAATTTGTCTATTAATCTTTGGAAGATATAAAAATAAGCATTACTTTTGCCGCGATAAAATGAGTATTCACCCTTTAAAATTGATGGAAAGGGTATTAATTATGTTGGAGTTATAATATTTTCAAATTAGGACTAAGTTGTCTCGTCGGAAGGATGAGGCTTTGCAACTTATTATTTTTTATATTGAACTGATGGTTCTTACATTGACCGCAATTCTACTAACAGGCGGCAATGGTTGATTAGTCCTGCAATCACATTTATTATTTTTAAAATTAATCACTTCAATGCGGTGGGAGGGTATTTTATATCCGTATCCTAAGCATTGGTATCACGTGTATTGCATCGTCGTTTGCCGGTGAGGCTGACAGGGAATGTTGTATGCGAATGAAAAAAGAGTATGGGAATACGATTAAAAGATTTAAGTAAACTGGGATATCGGGATAATGTTGCCCGTAGTCTGGTAGTGGACATTGTGAGCAAACATTGCAAATATAACACGAAAGAACAGATTGAAATGAAATTGAGCGATATACTCGAGCATCCCGAGTCTTACAAAAACAATGAAATATGGAATAAGCTGGCCGAACGCCTTTCGCCAACTATAGTAGCGAAAGAGTTTATAGCTTATGATCTACTGGATGAGCCGTTGATGTATAAAACCTATGGAGGTAAATTTATCGAGACGCTTGCCAAACAACAAATGAACTTGGCTATGCGCTTGCCTGTAACAGTGGGCGGAGCATTGATGCCTGACGCTCATGCCGGATACGGGTTGCCTATCGGTGGAGTGCTTGCTACGGATAATGCGGTGATTCCGTATGCCGTAGGAGTTGATATCGGCTGCCGGATGAGTCTGACAGTATTCGATGCCGGAGCAGATTTTCTGAAACGGTATGCCTATCAGATGAAAGAAGCCTTGAAAGACTTCACCCATTTCGGTATGGATGGCGGATTGAGTTTTGAGCAGGAACATGAAGTATTGGATAGGGAGGAATTCCGTCTGACGCCTTTATTGAGGGACTTGCATGGAAAGGCCGTCCGTCAACTGGGGAGTTCAGGTGGTGGCAATCATTTTGTAGAGTTCGGCGAGATCACTTTGCAAGAAAAAAACGTGCTGAATCTTCCGGAAGGAAGTTACTTGGCGTTGCTGTCACATTCCGGTTCACGAGGATTGGGGGCTGCTATTGCAAAACATTACAGTCTGCTGGCACGTGAAGTGTGCAGGCTTCCCCGTGAAGCACAACATTTTGCCTGGTTGGATTTGAACACGGAAGAGGGGCAGGAGTATTGGATGAGTATGAATCTGGCGGGTGATTATGCCCGTGCCTGTCATGAACGGATTCATTTGAATTTAGCGAAAGCCTTAGGGTTGAAGCCTCTCGCTAATGTCAATAATCATCATAACTTCGCTTGGAAAGAGGAAATAACACCGGGACGTATGGCAATCGTCCATCGTAAAGGAGCCACTCCGGCGTAAAAGGGACAAGCGGGATTGATTCCCGGAAGTATGGCCACCCTGGGTTATCTGGTTTGTGGCAAAGGGGTGGAAGAAGCGTTGAATTCGGCTTCTCATGGAGCCGGCAGGGCAATGTCCCGCCAAAAGGCAAAAGATAGTTTTACGCAATCGGCTTTGAAGAAGTTACTGTCGCAAGCAGGAGTTACTTTGATTGGTGGGAGTGTGGAAGAAATGCCGTTGGCATACAAGGACATTGACAGAGTGATGTATACGCAGGAGACGCTGGTGGAAGTGCAGGGTAAATTTATGCCTCGCATTGTACGAATGAATAAAGAATGATGCGATGAAAGAAAAAGTCTATTTACAAATTACTTCCGGCAGAGGACCTGCGGAATGTTGCCGGGTAGTGGCTTTAGTGCTCGAGAGAATCGTGAAACAAGCGCAAGCGAGAGGTTTGAAAGTGGAAATGATAGAGCGGGAGGTAGGGCCGGTGAACCGTACTTTGCTTTCGGCTGTCATTTCCCTTCAAGGGGCAGCCTGTGATGAAGTGGTGGATGAATGGGAAGGAACAGTGCAATGGATAGCTCAAAGTCCGTATCGCATTTATCATAAGCGGAAAAACTGGTTTGTCGGTGTTCATTCGTTTGTTTTGTCCGAGAGTCAGGAGGTTACGGAACATGATTTCCGTTATGAAACCTTGCGTGCTTCCGGACCTAGCGGACAACACGTCAACAAGACAGAATCGGCAGTACGTGCGGTGCATATTCCTACGGGAATGAGTGTGGTAGCTTCCGACCAACGCTCGCAATGGCAGAACAAGAAACTGGCAACAGAACGTTTATTGGTGAAACTCTCGTCCTGGACGATGGAACAAGCCATGATTCAGGCACAGGAAAACTGGGTCAGTCACAATCATCTTCAGCGGGGGAATCCGGTGAAGGTGATTCAGGAATCACTCGTTTAGCTGTGCAAAAAAGAATGAGTATTTAATTAAAAAGAAGAAGAAAATGATATCAGAGAAATATGGTCGTACCTATCACTATCCGTTCTCTCCCGGAACGACTAGTGATGACCGGATTAATCATACGTATTGGGAAGATATTCAACGGATTAAGACATTGGTGCATACCGAGAAGTTGGATGGAGAGAATAATTGTTTAAGTCAGTGGGGTGTCTTTGCCCGTTCGCATGCGGCTCCCACCACTTCGCCCTGGACGAGGCAACTGCGGGAACGTTGGGAATTGATAAAGAATGATTTGGGTGATATAGAAATCTTTGGAGAAAATCTATACGCCATACATTCTATTGAATATCAGCGATTAGAAACGCATTTTTATATCTTTGCAGTTCGTTGCATGGATCAATGGTTGTCATGGGAAGAAGTGAAGTTTTATGCAGCTTTATTTGACTTGCCTACTGTTCCGGAGTTGAAGATAGAACCTGTTTCCGGTTTAACGCCGGAACTTTTAAAACAGGAAATCATTGATATGTCACAAGACCCGTCTGTTTTCGGTTCATGTGATCCGTGGACAAAAGTGGCTTGTACTCGTGAAGGAGTAGTCAGCCGCAATATCGAGGAATATCCGGTAAGCGAATTTGCGCATCATGTGTTTAAGTATGTGCGAAAAGGACACGTCAAAACAGATGAGCATTGGACGCGTAATTGGAAACGTGCCCCGCTTGTCTGGGAATTGAGTAATGAAAAGGAGAATAATGATGAATTGGAAATTGATAGAAGATAAATCGTGGTGCTCACTTGAACAGCAGTTCGAGTGGGTACGCGAAATGAATGTAGTCCCGCAAGATACTTGTTATCACGCGGAGGGAAGTGTGGCCGAGCATACCCGTATGGTGTTGGAAGCATTGCAGCAGTCTTCTGCTTATCAGACTCTCTGCACCTTGGAGAAAGAAATTATTTGGACATCTGCATTGTTGCATGATGTTGAAAAACGTTCGACTTCCGTGGATGAAGGAGAGGGGCGGGTATCTGCTAAAGGGCACGCCAGAAAAGGAGAGTACACTACCCGTACTATTTTATACCGGGATTGTCCTGCTCCGTTCCATATTCGGGAGCAGATTGCGTCTTTAGTCCGGTATCACGGATTGCCTGTTTGGCTGATGGAGAAGTCGGATTCTGTAAAGAAACTCTGTGAAGCTTCTTTACGGGTAGATACTTCATTACTGAAAATGTTGGCTGAAGCTGATGTCAGAGGACGTATTTGTGAAGATAAGAATGGGTTGTTGGAAGCAGTGGAACTGTTTGAGATTTTCTGCCGTGAACAAGATTGTTGGAGTAAACCGAGAGAGTTTGCCACAGATTATGCACGCTTTCATTACTTCCATGCAGAAGGCAGTTATATTGATTATATCCCTCACGAACAGTTTAAATGTGAAGTGACGATGTTGTCAGGACTTCCGGGAATGGGGAAAGACTATTATATTCAGTCTGCTGGCATGGATATGCCGGTGGTGAGCTTGGATGCCATTCGTCGCAAGTACAAATTGAGTCCCACGGATAAGTCGGCGAATGGACGGGTAGTGCAAATGGCGAAGGAAGAAGCCAGAACGTATCTTCGCAAAGGACAGGATTTTGTTTGGAATGCTACTAACATAACTCGTCAGATGCGTGCCCAACTGATTGATCTGTTTGTTGATTATGGTGCAAAAGTGAAGATAGTCTATCTGGAACAGCCCTATCACACTTGGCGTCAACAAAATAAAAGCAGGGAATATGCACTTCCTGAATCTGTATTGGATAAGATGTTGGATAAACTGGAGGTTCCTCAACTGACGGAAGCGCATGAAGTGGTATATCATGTGGTATAAGTAACTTATAGAACTTATACAAATAATGACCGAATAGTTTCAAAATATGTTTCAAGCCTTGAAACAGTTCGTTTCTCGGTGTGAAACACTTTGTTTCAATGCTTGAAACGCTTTGTTTCCCAGTGTGAAACACTTTGTCCCAAGTAATGAAACAAAGTGGAACTACTGTTAACCGGAAATTTTCCAATGAGTAATTACGAGGCAGGTTGAAAGTAACCGTTTACCCTCCCACCTGTAACCATGATGAATAAGCGGTTTGAGCTAATAGGGAGAGGGTGTGAGGGTAAAGACATCGTAAACTTATTAGAGATATCTTTGGGGTAATCAACTGAAAATATAAACAATAATTCCGGTAATCGCCACATACACCAACGCATAAGGAATAGCCGCTTTCAGTATTTCACCTTCTTTTCCCTGTTGGTTTCCCGCAGAAGTAGCAATAGCAATACTTTGTGGAGAGATAATCTTACCACCTGTAGCACCTACTGTATTTGCAGCGGACAGCCAATCCGGGCTGACATGAATTTGCCCTGCAACACTTGCTTGCAACTTTCCGAAAAGGATATTGGAAGAGGTGTCGCTTCCGGTGATAAACGTTCCCAGACAACCGATGACCGGAGCAAACAGTGGATACAAACTTCCCGTAGCCGTAGCCAGTGCCGTGGCAATCACAGCAATCATTCCGGCACTATCCATAATTGTGGATAATCCCACAAGGCAGATCACGGTGATGAATGTTTTCTTTAATTGCTTCACTGTATTCCAAAGAACGATGAACAGGTCTTTTACTTTAGCTCCTTGAATTAATCCACCGATAAAAGTTCCGATGAAAAGCAATACCCCGGCATGAGTTAGCCAGGAAATGGTATAATTGACGGTGGAAGCATTGATGGGCAAACTGATTCGGGTTATCCAGTTATTCTCTAATGTATGACGCAATTCCGGGAAGAGGGGACTGGTCAGAATGATTAAAAATAGAATCAGCAAATAGATGCTCCATGCATTCAGTATATCTTTTGTTTTCAGATGGCTTTTCCGTGCTTTCTCTTCTTTAGAGGCAGTCAGTTTTCCATAAAGAACAATCACGATAATCGAAAGAATACTGCCGATAATGGCCGGAGATTCAGCACCCATATACTTGGCAGCCAGATACTGGCTGACTAAAGAAACTCCGCCTACTAATAAGGCAAGAAATATATTTTTGGGAAGCGATTTAAGTTTGGAGTCAGTAAGGAAAAGCAAAACCAGCGGAATCAGGAACATCAAAACGGATAACTGCAATACGACATTCGTGCTAAGATGCAATACATCCAAATTCGTTTCTTTGGCTAATACCAACACCGGAGTTCCGATCGCTCCGAAAGCGGTGGCTACACTGTTGGCAATCAAACTTACAGTTGCCGAAAAGATAGGCTTAAATCCCAGACTGATAAGAATGGCTGCCGGAATGGCAACTGCTGTCCCAAAGCCGGCCATCGCTTCCAGTAGTCCGCCGAATCCCCAAGTCAGTAATAACACCTGGATACTTTTATCGGTAGAAATAGAAGCGAATTGCTGTTTGATAATCTCCATCTTTTCTGTTTTCAACAATACGTTGTAACTGAAAATAGCCATCAGGATAATGATTAAGATAGGAGAGACGGCTTTTAACGCCCCATATAAAAAGGAGTAAAACAGATTGTCTACTGAAAAAGCGAAGCCGAAAATAGCAATCAGCATCGTCACGATCAGAGAAATGATACTACTTTTGTCACCCGGCATTTTAAAGAATGCCATTAATATAATCAACAGTAACACCGGAATAATAGCAAGGATCAAGGTCATAATTATCAGATTTAAAAAGTGGAACGTCGTTTATTATTGATATAACAAACAAACGTCCCACTTTGGTCGGTTGAATAAAAAGATTTTTCTGTTTATTTCATTTTCACGCTAAGAATTTGTTGTAATTGTTTTAAGTTGGCCAGCGCAGCTTCGTTACCTAGCTTTGCTGCCTTTCGGATAGCTGTTGGCTACCTGATACATTTCGTTCAGACTAAGGTATTTCGGATTTTCCCTGATAATGATGCGGCCTTGTTCAACATCGAAGTTGACAACGGTATAGGTTTTATTAAAAATGATAAGCGATAAACAGAAAAGCGGGGAAGTTTGTTGTCGCAACCTGCAAAAAAAGCTCCCTAAATAAATGGATAAAGATGTTTTAAGGCATAAATGCTAACATTTTCCACACATGAGGCGTTCATTATATAAAAGTACTTTGTGTAATCAATATGACAATGATTTCATATATTACTGTTTATTTTTACACACACATACAACTTTAATAACTACAGCCTATGAAAGAGCTTATTAACAACCTGGAAGAACTGAACAGGAAAGCAGAAAAAGGCGGCGGAGACGCTCGCATTGAAAAACAACATTCTGTGGGAAAACTGACCGCCCGTGAACGCATCGATTTATTATTGGAGAAAGGTTCGTTTATCGAACTGGATAAGTTGGTAACCCATCGGTGTACCGATTTCGGTATGGAAAAGCAGAAATTTGCCGGAGACGGGGTAGTGACGGGATACGGTATGATTGGCAAGCGCCTGGTTTATGTCTTTGCACAGGATTTCACCGTATTTGGTGGAGCTCTTTCGGAAACGCACGCTAAGAAAATTTGTAAAGTGATGGACATGGCTATGCAAATGGGAGCACCCATCATCGGACTGAACGACTCTGGCGGTGCACGAATTCAGGAAGGGGTACGTTCTTTGGCCGGATATGCCGAGATATTCCTGCGCAACTCTATGGCATCCGGAGTGATTCCGCAGATTAGTGCGATCATGGGCCCATGTGCCGGAGGTGCGGTTTATTCTCCTGCATTGACAGATTTTATCCTGATGGTGAAAAATTCCGGTTATATGTTTATTACAGGACCGGATGTGGTGAGAAGTGTGACACAGGAAGAAGTCACTAAAGAGGAACTCGGCGGAGTAGGCGTACACATGACAAAGTCCGGTGTAGCTCATCTTTCTGCGGAGAATGATATTGAGTGTATTAATTATATTCGTGAATTGATTTCCTATCTGCCGGGAAATAATATGGAAGAGCCTCCGTTTGTAGCTACAAACGATTCGCCGACCCGTCTGACTCCGGAACTGGCTAATTTGATTCCAACCAATCCGAATCAGCCGTATAATATAAAAGAAATGATTGAAGCAGTGGCTGATGATAATAGTTTCTTCGAACTTCAGGCAGAGTATGCTGCGAATATTGTGACCGGCTATATCCGGCTGAATGGAAAAACAGTGGGAGTGGTGGCTAATCAGCCATTGGTACTTGCAGGCACGCTGGATATTAACGCATCTGTCAAAGCTGCCCGTTTTGTCCGCTTCTGCGATGCTTTCAATATCCCTTTACTGACACTGGTAGATGTGCCGGGATTCCTTCCGGGAATCGATCAGGAATATGGCGGAATTATTCGTAACGGGGCAAAATTGCTTTATGCTTATTGTGAGGCTACAGTGCCGAAAGTTACGGTTATCACCCGCAAAGCATACGGTGGCGCTTATGATGTGATGAGCTCCAAGCATATCCGCGGAGATGTCAATCTTGCTTTTCCTACTGCCGAAATAGCTGTGATGGGACCGGATGGAGCTGTGAATATTCTTTTCCGTAAGGATATAGATAAGGCCGGAAACCCCGAAGAAAAACGGAAAGAACTTCAGGATGATTATCGCGGGAAGTTTGCCAATCCTTACCGGGCGGCGGAATTGGGATATGTGGATGAAGTGATTGATCCGGCGGTAACCCGTTTGCGGTTGATTCGAAGTTTCGAGATGCTTGCCAACAAACGGCAGTCTAATCCTCCTAAGAAACATTCGAATCTTCCGCTTTAATAAGTTGAGAGTGGAGAGTTGAGAATGGAGAGTGTTCATTAAAAGAATAAAAAGATTATGATAAAGAAAATATTAGTAGCCAACCGCGGTGAAATAGCGATGCGAATCTTCCGTACCTGTCGGGTGATGAATATCGCAACGGTGGCTGTTTATACCCATGTAGACCGCGGAGCTTTGCATGTACGTTATGCAGAAGAAGCCTATTGCATCTCCGAATCGCCCGAAGATACTTCCTACCTGAAGCCGGAATTGATCTTGTCCATTGCTAAAAAGACCGGTGCTGCTATTCATCCGGGATATGGTTTCTTGTCGGAGAATGCGGATTTTGCCCGCCGTTGTGAAGAAGAAGGAGTGATTTTTATCGGACCGAGTGCGGACATTATTTCCAAAATGGGAATCAAGACAGAAGCCCGCAAGATTATGCGTGAAGCAGGATTACCCATTGTTCCCGGAACCGAGACACCTGTGCAGGGGATTGATGAAGTGAAGAAGGTGGCCAATGAAGTAGGTTATCCCATTATGCTGAAAGCACTTGCCGGAGGTGGAGGAAAAGGAATGCGCTTGGTACGCACGGAAGAAGAAGTGGAAACGGCTCTTCGTTTGTCGCAATCCGAAGCAGGGACTTCTTTTGGCAATGATGCGGTATATATTGAGAAATACATCGAGAATCCCCATCATATCGAAGTTCAGATCATGGGAGATAAATATGGCAATGTGGTCCATCTTTACGAACGTGAATGTTCCATTCAGCGTCGTAACCAAAAAGTGATAGAGGAAAGTCCTTCTCCTTTTGTGAAAGAAGAGACTAGAAAGAAGATGTTGAAGGTTGCTGTGGAAGCCTGTAAGAAAATAGGATATTACAGTGCCGGGACATTGGAGTTTATGATGGATAAAGACCAAAACTTCTACTTCCTCGAGATGAATACCCGTTTGCAGGTAGAACATCCTGTGACGGAGGAATGTACGGGAGTTGACCTGGTTCGGGATATGATAACAGTTGCTGCCGGAAATCCGTTACCTTATAAACAGGATGATATTCAGTTTAGCGGAGCAGCTATCGAATGTCGTATTTATGCGGAAGATCCGGAGAATAACTTCATGCCTTCTCCCGGTGTGATTACTGTTCGTGAAGCTCCCGAAGGGCGTAACCTGCGTCTTGACAGTGCCGCTTATGCCGGATTTGAAGTCTCTCTGCATTATGACCCGATGATTGCCAAGCTATGTTGTTGGGGACGTACCCGTGCTTCTGCCATTTCCAATATGGCACGTGCTTTGCGCGAGTATAAGATTTTGGGAATTAAAACAACAATTCCTTTCCATCAACGTGTATTGAAGAATGCAGCTTTCCTGAAAGGCGAATATGATACAACGTTTATTGATACGCGCTTTGATAAGGAAGATCTGAAACGCCGTCAGAATACCGATCCGACAGTGGCTGTCATTGCTGCCGCAGTGAGACACTACGAGCGGGAGAAAGAAGCGGCTTCCCGTGCCACAACGCTTCCGGTGGTAGGCGAATCGCTCTGGAAGTATTATGGTAAGTTGCAGATGACTGCTAATAATTATTGATGTAAGACTAAAAAATAACAGAACAGATTATGGGTACAACATTAGCTACATATTACGCCAAGCTCCAGGACATGCCGGATAGTGAATATAAGGTGGAAATACTGGAGGACGGACCAATCAAGAAGATTGCAGTCAATGGCAAAATATATGAGGTCGATTATAACATGGGTGGGGACTCTATCCATTCGATCATCATCGATCACCACTCGCATGGAGTGCAGATTTCTCCCTCTTCCAATAATTCATATACAATCATGAATAAAGGGGAGCTTTATCAGATTGAATTGCAGGGAGAAATGGAGAAGATACATAATGCCCGCACTGCTGCCGAGTCTGTGGGACGTCAGGTAGTACAGGCACCGATGCCGGGAGTAATACTGAAGACGTATGTAAAGAAAGGAGACCGTGTGAAACGTGGCGATCCGCTTTGCGTATTGGTGGCAATGAAGATGGAGAATGAGATACGTTCGGTGACGGATGGAGTAGTTAAAGAGGTATTTGTGGAAGATGGCATGAAGGTGGGATTGAACGACCGGATCATGGTAATTGAATGATTTTCAAAAAAAAACTAGCTTTTGCGTACTTATCTTCAAAAAAATATTTACTTTTGGCAGATAAGTACGCATTTATTCTGATATATCATGAACACCGAACAAAACCAAAAAGCACTATTAGAACAGCTGGAAGCGCTAAAGAAAGAAAATGAGCAGCTCAAAAAGGAGCTTTCTATTCTTAGGAATGAGAATATAAGTAATCGTCCCGTTAGTTTCAAAGAAAAATATGCTGTCAGGATTCTGGACTCTTTGCCGGATATGCTGACTGTCTTCAATCAGAACGAAGTAGGCATTGAAGTTGTTTCCAATGAAGAAACCAATCATGTCGGAATATCAAACAAAGATTTTAAGGGAATGTATATGCGGGAAATGGTTCCACCGGAAGCATATCAGAATATTCACTCCAATATGCGTCAGGCTGTCAGCACGGGAGCTGTTTCAACCGCCCATCATGAATTGGATTTTAATGGTGAACATCATCATTACGAAAATCGTATCTTTCCGTTGGATGAGGAGTATGTATTGATTATGTGTCGTGATATAACGGAGCGGGTGACCACGCAAAGGCAACTGGAGGTTTTCAAGAGTGTACTCGATAAAGTGAGTGACAGCATTCTTGCCGTATCGGAAGACGGGACATTGGTTTATGCAAATAAGCAATTTATAGAAGAATACGGAGTTACCCAACAGATGGGTATCCAAAAGATATATGATCTGCCTGTCTCTATGACAACAAAGGAGGCGTGGGAAAGACGTCTTCAGGAAATACGTGACAATGATGGCACTTTTGCTTATCGTGCTGCCTATATGCGGAAAGGTGAAGATAAAGAGCGGATGCATCAAGTATCTACATTTCTGATTCGTGAGAATAATGAAGAACTGACTTGGTTCTTTACACAGGATATTACTGATGTTATAAAGAAACAGGATGAACTTCGCGAACTAAATCTATTGCTGGATGGTATTTTGAATAATATCCCAGTCTATTTGTTTGTGAAAGACCCGGAAAATGATTTTAGGTATTTGTATTGGAACAAAGCATTTGCCGACCATTCAGGTATCCCGGCGTCTAAAGCGATCGGACATACGGACTATGAAGTATTTCCGAGTCATGGAGACGCAGAGAAATTCCGTAAGGATGATTTGGAATTACTTCAGACCCATAAGCGTATTGATATGCAGGAAACGTATCTTTCCGCCACTGGGAAAGCGCGTATTGTACAGACATTAAAGGCGCTTGTGCCGATGGAAGGACGCAAACCGTTGCTGATTGGTATCTCTTGGGATATTACTAATCTTCAGAATATTGAGCAGGAACTGATAAAGGCAAGGATTAAGGCGGAGCAATCCGACCGATTGAAAAGTGCTTTCCTTGCTAATATGAGCCATGAGATCCGGACACCACTGAATGCAATTGTAGGATTCTCTCAATTATTGCCTGCTGCCGAAACTGCTGAAGAGAAAAAGCTCTATTCGGGTATTATCAATCAGAATTCGGATATTTTGTTGCAACTGATTAATGATATTCTGGATTTATCGAAGATAGAAGCCGGGACACTGGAATATATCAAGCGTCCAATGAATCTGGGAGAAGTTTGCCGGACAATTTATGCTGTTCATAAAGAACGTGTGAAAGAAGGGGTAACTCTTGTTTTTGATAATGAGGATGAGAATTTATTCATTGAGGGAGATCAGAACCGTATCATGCAGGTGATAACGAATTTCCTGACTAATGCGAGTAAATTTACGTATGCAGGAGAGATTCGTTTGGGTTTTGAGCGGACGGATAAAAATATTCGTGTATATGTGAAGGATACAGGAATAGGAATAGAGCCGGAAAAAGTAGACCATGTCTTCGAGCGTTTTGTCAAACTGAACTCTTTTGCTCAAGGCACAGGATTAGGGCTATCTATCTGTCAGATGATTATCGAAAAGATCGGTGGAGAAATAGGGGTGACTTCTGAATTGGGTAAAGGCTCTACGTTCTATTTCACGATTCCTTATGAAGAAGCCGGAGAACTCGGCGAAATCTTTAAAATGTCAAAGACGGAATCTAAAGGAAATACTGTAAATCGTGTGCAACAGATCAAAAAGATTTTGGTAGCGGAAGATGTAGAAAGTAATTTCATCCTGCTGAAGAATCTGATCGGCAGGGAATATACATTGCTTTGGGCTAAGGATGGGGTGGAAGCCATTGAAATGTATAAGCAGTATCAACCGGACTTAATTCTGATGGATATAAAAATGCCACGCATGGATGGATTGGAAGCAACGCATATCATTCGTTCTTATTCCAAAGAGGTTCCTATTATTGCTTTGACGGCTTATGCTTTTGAAACGGATAAAGAATTGGCTTTGGAGATGGGATGCAATGATTTTGTGACTAAACCGGTTTCGGAAAGAACTTTGAGAAAGGCTTTGGATAAATATTCGACTATTGTTTAATGAATAGATGCGACAGAAGAGAAAAGCCCGCAAAATCAGTGAATAATTGTAGAATGTTCTACCATTACGCGCTTACGCAGCAGATATATAAGAAGGTTCCAGCGGATTTATAATCCGCTGGTCTTTTGTATCAGGATTTTTAGTCCGCTTGTCGTGTCCGATCGTTTAAAAACCTTTGTCTCTTTCGATTTTAATCGTACATTTATCCTCTCTAATCAAATTAGTATATCAATGGATACTGCGAATCGAGTTTTAGATGAATTATATTTTGTTACTTCTACCGTTGTCGATTGGATAGATATCTTTACCCGTCCTAAATACAAGCATATAATTCTGGAGTCACTAGCCTATTGTCAGGAGAAAAAAGGCTTAAGAATTTATGCCTGGGTATTAATGAGTAACCATTTGCACATGATTGTCAGTTCCGGAACAGAAGCAACAGTTTCGGATATCCTTCGAGATTTTAAAAAGTTCACTAGTAAACGTATTATGGCAGAACTCGAAACAGATCCTCAAGAAAGTCGTCGCGAATGGATGTTGGATCGTTTTCGCTTTGCCGGAGCTAATGACAAAAAAATATCTAAGTATCGTTTTTGGCAAGAAGGTAATCATCCCGAATTAATTTATTTGCATGACTTCTTTCTGCAAAAATTGAATTATATTCATAATAATCCGGTGAAGCAGGAGATTGTTGCACGACAGGAAGATTATTTATATAGTTCGGCGGTGAGTTATGCGGGTGATAAAGGACTGCTAGAGGTGATTTTGGTTTAGGAAGGTAGAGGTTAAGGAGCGGATTACAAATCCTGATACTCAAGCAATCGGATTGCAAATCCGATTGAACAGAGCAGATTGAACAGAGAACGGAAACCTACTTTAAATGATTTTATGGCGAACTTTCATGTAAGATGTGATGTTGTTTAGATAGAAAAATGTATCTTTGTAATGTAGTAAGTTTGATTCATTCATGCATTTAGAAAGAGTAAGAAATGAAGAGACCAGAGATTATAGAAGCTATTCGTGAAACATTAAAACGTGTTGCTCCCAATGCGCAGGCTATTTTATATGGCTCTGAGGCGCGTGGGGATGCCAGGCATGATAGTGATGTTGATTTACTCATTTTAGTGGAAGGTGACAAAATGACATTGGCTAAAGAAGAAGCTATCACATTACCTTTATATGAATTGGAATTGAAAACAGGTGTTAGTATTAGCCCGATAGTTGTTTTGAAGAAATTTTGGGAGAACCGGCCTTTTAAAACACCTTTTTATGTAAATGTGATAAACGAAGGTATTGTCTTATGAAAGAAATTCTAGATAAGGAAAGTAAGAAAGCACTGGTCGCTTATCGGATACAACGTGCTTATGAAACATTGAGAGAGGCTGAGGTTATGATACGTGAGTCATTCTATAATGCTGCTATTAACAGGCTGTATTATGCATGCTATTATGCAACTGTAGCTCTTCTTTTAAAATATGATATTCAAACGCAGACTCATAATGGGGTGAAGACGATGCTTGGTCTGCACTTTATTTCGACAGGAAAACTTCCTGTAAAAGTAGGAAAAACTTTTTCTACATTATTTGAAAAAAGGCATAGTGGAGATTATGATGACTTTGTATATTGTGACGAAGAAATGGTAAACAACTTATATCCACAAGCAGAGACTTTCATAAATAGTATTCAAGAATTAATAAGAGATAAAGAGTGGGAATCTATATAAGGAAGGTGAACCGTCCCAGTGGATTTTGAATCCGCTTGCTTCACTTATGTGTTGTTGATTTTTAAAAGAAGAGATTATGAGCAATAAAATTTATCCTATCGGTATTCAGAATTTTGAAAGCCTTCGTCAGGATGGTTATTTTTATATTGATAAAACGGCATTGATGTATCAAATGGTAAAGACCGGGCGTTATTACTTTTTGAGTCGTCCGCGCCGTTTCGGAAAGAGTGGCTCAGTTGTAATTCTTGGGGGATTAAGTTTAGTCAATTCCCTTCATGCATATACCTTTGCTAGCCTAAAAAGGAA
>NZ_JAJKHN010000117.1:0-15949 GCF_020982715.1 Bacteroides sp. 1_1_30 | reverse complement strand
ATGTGTATAAGAGACAGGTTTCCTTTCCATCATTCCAAAAAGCAATTTTAGTAATCGATAAATTATCTACTTTATTTCCTGCGTATAAGATATTTACAGTATCTATTTTCTGAACGTTTTCTCGTACTAAATTCACTGTTCTCAATATATATATTGGTATTCTTATTTTTTTACTCTTAAAATAAAAATATGTGGTAAATATAATACCTAAAATAGCCAAGAAGAGAGAAAATGCATTTAGTAACGGATTGTTGTTGAACAATTCTGTAAAGTATTGGATAGTGTTATTCATATAGTTAAGTTTGATTGATATATAAGTGAATGCAAATATATACTTTTTCACAATAAATGCCACTTATTTATGTGAAATTGTTTAATAGGATTTATTCTTAGAATTATTTTTTCTCTTTTGGGGTATCAATAATCGCGTTTTTACTGCAACAAAAGAAATAAGTGGTTTGAAGTTTGATTGTTCACAAGAAAGTAAGAGTCTTGTTTTTTGTGTAAGGTGAGAATATGAGTATCTGCATTGAAACCTTGATTACTTGCTTTCTTATTTATTAAAATAAAATAGGACATGCCAGTTTCCTAGCATGCCCTACTAATACTTGATATGTAATTCGAGAACTATGGCATAGCGCAAACGGCATTGAGATTTGCTGTGACTACCTTTCCCGATTCATCTAATAATGCCAATCTGCTAAGTCGCAGATTGGCACATTAAAGTCCAACCAGTCATTATACACAATCACTGGTACAGTCAAGTATATAGTTGCGAAATAAAACGTAACCATATACCGCCAATAACCAGTATTTGTCAGAAGTACAAAATAAACAAAAAACTATAACACCTTATTTTAGGGTATAAGATAAGGGATGCTTATTGAAACTGTCGATTATCGATCATGTTATAATATGCTTAATTTTAAATATTTGATAAATAATATTAAAAACATTAGTAAACAGAAGAAGGTGTGTAGTTATAGATTTAACAATTCAACTTTAATTAAAAAGTCTTATTGGATAAATCGTATGCAACATCATGAAGAATGTCGTCATCATAAAATTAATTTCCCATAATATTCCGGCTTTTCTCCCTCCAAGTGTTCTATTAAGAAGAAAAGAGGAACCAGATGCTATCAGTGAAATACCGCTGCTTTATTGGGGTATTCATACTACTTTATACAGAGAAACGAGGATTTTGTTTTCTGTTTGAAACAGGAAATGACCGCTACTTAATGTGCACTCATGAATGTTGCTGTCGTTCGGATCGGAGTCTAACAAACGCACGGCTTCATCTTTATCTATAACTTGCATCTCCACACCTTGTACTGTTATCAAAGTAGCATCTTTAGGAATCTTCATAAGTTCATTTAATAATGTACTTTTCATAATACTCTTATTCTTGGCCTGAAGTCCCATCAAGCATTTTTATATATCAAAAGAAAACGTGGGACATAACTGCAGCACCGAGGTTCTGGTAAAACCTATCCGCAAACAAGTTAAGCCCACGCCAAACATAGGCGAAAACTGTTTGTCTTGCGGATGAATGAAATTTACCAGATTCCGGTGCATGACAAAAGCTAACGCTCTCTATTATTTTTTCACAAAAAAATGTAAATAAAAAAAATAAATCCGATAAGCAATATAGTCTATCAGACTCTTAATATATACAAAAGAAGCTCTGAATTATTTTTTATCTTTCATAAATAAAAAAGTAAGCAACCAACATAACTTATGGCAGCTTTATTCTTTACTCAGAAAGAGAACTACTTTTTACTTGCTTCCAAAGATGCTTTACGAAATTCTTTAGCCAGTTTTTCCAATATCAAAGAATCCTTACGAGCACGAGTTCCGGCAGCCTTATTCTGTTTTTCCAATTGAAGCGTAGCATTTGCTTTAAACGTTTCATAAGTGTCCTGCATTTTTTCTAAAAGTTCTTTCATCGTTATTTTTATTTGGATTATAATATAGCAACAAAGATAGCAGATGATTGAAAGTTATTTTTTAGAATGCAGAAATTATTGCTTGACAGCATGAATATTTAACAAACGAACACATTTGTTTGCATAAGGGAGATTGATTCATGACATCGAGTTCCAGTTAACAAGATATTTATATACAAAATCAATAACCTGAAAACAAGAATGGAGTATAAGGATTTAGAAGGTTGATTTTCCTAAGTTTGATGTCCTATGCAAAAAATATCATGAGATAAATGCACTGAATCATGGAAAATAGCTATATTTGCAAGGAGTGACAAATATAGGACGTTTTGCTCTATTTTGTCACCCAAAGACAGATGAAGTATAGTACAGCTATTGGACTTTCACTATAAAACTACTACATAGAGGTGAAATGCTCAATATTAATAGATTATGTAGTTTTTTGCAGAAGTGGCAAGGAAGGAAATTTGCTCTGTATAGGGGGGATTTTCAGAAATAATTCATTTCTAACCTTTTAGAAGTTGTAAACTATATACATCCGTCTTTGCGAAAATTTGATTATTAATTGTATTCATGTAGGCTGATATGCGATTTTTCGATTCAGAGACCTTAGTTTACATTTGATATTCAGAAAGTTAGGGAGCAAAAATAAGCTACCTGGGATAGATAGCCTTTTTTTATGTCCTTTTCTTACGTCAAATATACCGTCACTATCCCATCCGGATGTTTACCCTATCCCATGAAGATACCGTCACTATAATAAGCGGATAGCGTCAATATGTTTCAAGTTCCCATTCCATCGATAAAAATTAAAAGCTTTCGAAAAAAAATTCTTCCGTTTAACATTTGAAACATAGCAGGTTATCTCATTTTACAAAAAACAGGTAAAAAAAATCTTGCTAAAAGATTTGCGTAGTCCAAAAGTTCCCCCTATATTTGCACCGCATTTGAGAGAGAATGCGGGTTCAAGGAAGTTTGGGTGAGTGGCTGAAACCACCAGTTTGCTAAACTGACGTACTCGTAAGGGTACCGGGGGTTCGAATCCCCCAGCTTCCGCAAAAAATCTCAATATAAAAAAGAGCTAAGTTTTAAAGACTTGGCTCTTTTTAATCTATCAAACTCCGGTGGGTTCGTCTAACGGTTAGGACACATGCCTCTCACGCATGTAATACGAGTTCGATTCTCGTACCCACTACTATCTGATTATCAGCCTCTTACTAACAAGTAAGGGGCTTTTTTATTGCCTTATATCTATATCAAAGTATCGTTTTTAGGCGTTATAAACGGGTATTATTAAGGAAAATGGTGCAAATTTTGCGCAAATTTTCATCTCGCATAATATCGCGCTATCCCATTAATGTACCTACCTATAAAGAAAAAGAGGAAATGCAGCTAAACTACATTTCCTCTTTTTCTTTATAGATCTCAAAGTAAGATTCTTTATCTATTCTCAACCGGACTCTTTCTTCCCTCTTCTGCCCAGCCAGGTTTACGAACAAGTTGAAATACAGTTGACTGAAAGAAAGGTTGGAACGATCATAGGTTATATCAAACGTCCAGGTTCTACGGAAAGAATCGAAAGTAGCGAATGGTTGCTCACCTCCTTTACACATAAACACTTCCGGGAAAGACGTAGGCGGATAAGGCTGGAATAAGCCCGCTAATTGGGCATACACATAGTCAATCATCCATTCGTCTCCCGTCAAGGTCAATTCCCCTTTCAAGCGGAGTTTGATTGCATAACTGGCAGTCACGTCAGACGAGGTATAAACAGGGACTTGGCTTTCTACCGGATAGTTACCGTCTTTATATCCAAGACTCATCGTTAGTTTAGACCGGCCGACGCCATTAAATCCATCTACTTCCTGATCCGCCGACTGATTTTTCAGGTTAATCATAAATGTCAGTTTACCGAGAGTCGGGTCACCCGGATATTGCGCAAGCGTGTCCAACACATAATCTTCGGTATTATAACTTCGGGCTATCAAATCTCCCTTTCCTGCCTCCAAAGCCGGACCGCCTCTTTCCACATCCACGTTGCCAACCGGATAATAAATAGCATCATTATCCCTTACGCAGCCACTCAAACAAAACAGCAACACTGCCAAGCCTATTATCTTATTCATAATCACCTTACTTCTTGATTTTGCGGACAAATATACATCTTTTTTATACCACCCTTGATTTATGTCAACCGTTTTTAGTATTTTTGCACACATCAAGACAGAAAAGACATGGATACACTATTAAGAGAGACTGTAAATGCTGTTGTCAATTCCCGCTTTCCGGAGATGAGTATAGAAGGAAGACGGCAGATAGAAAGCATACTGATTCGTGAAGAATTCCCCAAAGGAGCCATAGCGCTAAACGAGGGAGAAGTAGCCCACGAACTTGTTTTTGTCGGAAAAGGCATGCTTAGGCAGTACTATTACAAAAACGGGAAAGACGTGACCGAACATTTCTCATACGAAGGATGTATCGTGATGTGCATTGAAAGTTTTCTGAAACAAGTACCCACCCGGCTAATCGTGGAAACTCTTGAACCTTCCATTATTTACTTATTCCCCCGCGACATGATACAAAAATTAGCGAGGGAAAACTGGGAAATCAACATGTTCTATCAAAAGATATTGGAATACTCTTTAATTGTATCACAGGTTAAAGCAGACTCCTGGCGTTTCGAATCCGCTCGCGAACGCTATAACCTCCTGCTCGAAACACATCCGGAAATCATCAAACGCGCGCCTCTGGCACACATCGCTTCCTATCTTCTGATGACACCGGAGACACTAAGCCGTGTACGCTCCGGTGTTCTATGATTTTAGCGGCTTTTCCGGTATTCTTTTGGAGACATACCGGTGTAATGCTTGAAGTATTTCCCGAAGAAAGACTGGTTTGCAAAATTCAGCCGGTCGGCAATCTCCTGTATATTCATACTTGAAGAATTCAGGAGGGCTTTCGCTTCCAGAATCACCAACTCGTCAATCCACTCTCCCACCGTTTTTCCGCTGACTTCTTTCACGACTCCCGAAAGATGTTTCGGCGTCAGACACAGTTGGTCGGCATAATATTTTACGCTGCGTTCAGACTGGTAAGACTCCACCAGAGACTCATAAAAGCGTTCGAAGATATACTCTTTCCGGCTTTTGTTCTTCATCGTAGTAGCGTTTGCAGGCGCATGATTAGTAAAAATAGTGCAAAGTTCGAAAAAGAACCCCTGCATCAGTCCCATTACCACTTCCCTACGGTATAAAGCCTCCTTATTCCTCAACCGTTTCCTGATAAACGCGTGATACTCCTTCACCACCTCCTGCTCGTGCGGAGTGAGGTCGAAACACGGATAATCTTTCAGATAGAAAAACAAAGAAAGCACATTTCCGATCTTAGGCAACGTCTCCAGCAAGTTCTTCGACACAGCAAAGAAAATGCCTTTAAAATCGTGACTGAAATACCGCTGCTCGATAATCTGATTAGGCAATGCTATCACCATCAATCCGGGACACAATTGAAATTCACGCAGACTAATCTTAAAAGTACCGGTACCCTCCAGACAAAGCCCCACCGTCAACACTTCCAGTTTGGTAGGCCCGTTATACAACGATATAACGCTCTCCGTATCGAAAAGCGCTATATCATTATCAACAACATCAATGTTGTCGGCATCTATATGTTTAGAATGAACTACCGAAGAAATACCTACTTTCGGAACACTTTGAATATCCATACTCTCTCTTTTTTTGGCGACAAATATACCAGCATTTAATCAGATATACAAGCCAATCGGGAGCATTATCGGACATAATGAACACTTTTAGATACTTATCGAACAGACCGGAACAGATATTCATAATCACGTTTGGCAGCCGGCACCGTCCACTTTTCCGGGACAAACTTCCACTGATTGAGCGCTTTCGGGTCCATCGTTCCTTTCTCCTCAATGTAATTCATCAGGTAGAAACGGAGATCCTTATCCGTAGAGAAAATAATGCGGTCTTTCAACTTCTCCTGCGGGATGCCCGCCCCTTTCGTCAGCAATTCTCCGCCACCATTGCCACGGTAAGAATTCAAGGCCACCTTATATATCTTATCCATGCGGAAAGGAGAACCGTCCGCCATGCTTGTGATCGTTATCTTCTCGCCCTGCGGTTTAGTGACATCCACCGTATAAATAATGCCCGAAGCCGAGTCGAAATTAAAACTATAATTCTGGAAAGACGCTCTATCCTCCGCGCCTTCACGACGTTTCTCCTTGAACCAGAGCAGATGATCTTCCGGCGATTTCATCCGGTTCGTCCACATATAATAAGACATCTCCAAGAAATCCTTAATCTCCTTTCCGGACAGAGTCATCACATACAGCATGTTCTCATACTTATATAAATTGAACATATCACTCACAAATACATCCCCCTTCTTTATTTCCGAGTCAAACGAAAGCGGAGCGGCAAACGAGATGTCGGCACCGGTGATGTCGAGCTGCAAGGTATGTATCAGGTCGATAAAGGCAGAAGGGCCGAAGAAAGCAGAATGAGTGGAGATACTTTCGGTAAAAGTGCCGATCTTCTTCGAAACGAACTTCTGCACCGTTTCATATTGCGGGGCAAAACGCTTCATAAAGTCCTCGCTGATTCCGTAAGCCTCCGTTTCCGTCAAGACACCCTTGATATCCTTGCTCTGCACCTTTCCATCTTTCAGTTTCAAGGTCACATCTACATTAGACAAAACAATCCCATTGCTGGCCGGATCGATAATCAACACCGAGTCTCCGGCAACATTCATCACCTTCTTACATTCGCGGGAATGATCGTGCCCCATCAATACGATATCGAATCCCGGCACATTCTTCGCTACGTTGAGAGAAGCGTTCTCGTTGTATTTGCCCGACATTTTGAAAGCCTCCTGTCCGGCATGGAACAAGCCGATCACCAAATCCGGGTTCTCTTTTTCACGGATAACCTTCATCCATTTGCGTGCCGTCTCTTCCATATCGTCGAAACGCAATCCTTTCCACAGATTTTCGGAGAGCCATGCAGGGATGGCAGGGGTAATCATTCCCAATACCACGATCTTCACGCCCTCACGTTCCAACACTTTGTAAGGAGCCAGATGGGGCTGTCCCGTAGATGTATCTATGATGTTGGCACCCAATACAGGGAAATCACAAGTGGCGATCCAACGGTCGAAAACGGCACGTCCCGTTTCCACGTCATGGTTACCCATGTTGCCGGCATCATACTTCATATAATTCATCATTTCCGAGCAAAGATGGGGAGACACCGTATCTATATAATTATAGTAATAGGCAGTGGGCTGTCCCTGCAAAATATCGCCGTTATCCAGCAATATCAGATTCTCCTTATATTGTTCGCGCTCTTTCTGCACGAAAGAATAAACCCGTGCGAGACTCCCCTTCCATTCGTGGCGGGTTATAAAATTATAAGGATAATAATTGCCATGTACATCACTTGTTTCTACAATCTTCAGTTTCACCACCTTTTCCTGCGCCGCAACAGACAGAGCGAGGCAGAGAAGCAAGCCATAAATTAATACGATTCGTTTCATTCTTTTTCTATATTTAGATTTAACGGATGAGAGAATACAAACCGCGCCCCACCGGTATAGTCAGGGTCGATCCATATACTTCCTTTCCATTTGTGCACAATCAATTTACAGATAGACAATCCCAGTCCGGTACCCTGGGCATATTCATTCAGTTTCTCAAAACGCTCGAACACAAGTCCCTGTTTTTCTTTCGGGATGCCGCATCCGGTGTCCGTCACCGAGAAGACAGCCATTTGCGTTTCCTCGTTCACAGAAAAGTCCAATGTGATCTTACCGCATTTCGTAAACTTGTTGGCGTTGGACAGCAGGTTAATCATCACTTGCTGCATACGCTGCACATCCGTCACCATCCGGAAAGATTCGAAAGAAGTGGTAAACAAGAACTGGTTTTCCGACGACTGCCGCGAAAAACTAACAGACGCCACCACCTGGCTGCACAACTGCACCACATCACATTCCTCCCAAGTCAGCGTCACCCGGTTGGCCTCCAAACGCGAAAGGTCGAGAATATCGTTAATCAGTCGAAGCAACAAATCCGAATTGGTTTTGATAATCTGATAATAAGACTGCTGTTCCTCCTCCGTACTACCGCCAACGGCCAATACATCCGAGAATCCTACAATCGAATTCAACGGTGTGCGTATCTCATGGCTCATATTGGCAAGGAAAGCACTCTTCAGACGATTAGACTCTTCCGCCCTGTCTTTTGCTACGCGCAAGTCCTTCTCCGATTTCAGCAGCTCATCCTTCAGGCGTTTCGTACGGAAATAATAGAAGAGAGAGATGCACAAGCCGAGCACCAAAATCACAAACAAAGCACAGGCAGACCATATCTGATAAGTATATTGCTGATAGAACGAAACCGGCTGGTTGACAAGCTGCACTTTAAAAGGCAATACCGCCGGGTCCAGCCCCCATTCCTTCACCTTCCGGCTATCCAATACCGCTTTGCAGCCGATTACCGAAAGATGTTTCGCCGTATCCTGCGGGTGCGTATCCATCCGTACAGACTCCATAGCCATTTCTCCACCCACTTTCCGGTAGTCGGGCAACACCCCTCCTATCGCCCAATGACCGAGACTCACCGATGAAGGGGTAAAAGTCGGAATGGTAGGGGTAACTTCCATCATGGCATACGTGGCATTTCTCATGAAATACCCCTCGTTCATATCCACCCGCCATGTTCCCACCAGGATCACCGTGTTTTCGGGCAGTTGCCTCAACTCCTCAACGATGGTATAAATAGAATGTTTCCGTCCATCCATCAGAATCAAATCCAGATCGGGGAATTTCTTCATTTCTTTTCGCACCAATGCTTGCATGGTCACTCCGCCATACGTGTTGTCTGAAATAAAGGCAATGTGTTTCGTTTTCGGATAGAAGGCTTGAATCATCTGAATATTACCCTCTATATCATATTGGTTGATAAATCCCGATTTGAGTTCGGGGATATTCAGATGGTCGTCGAAGAGATCGACAGATTCGGGCATCCAGCTATCCAGGCTTTCCACGGTATCTTCCGGCAATATCACCACGTTGCTACTGGCCAGACTGCACATCACGGGCACTTTCACCTGCATTTCATCCCGCTGCGACAAATAAGCGGCCCATGCTTCCTGACCTAACAAAATAATCTGCGCCGGATGCTTTTCCCCTTGATATTTAGCAAGAATCTGTGTCATCATTTTGCTCCATAGCGGAGCTTCCGAGAAGCTTTTACAGTTCATATTCTCGATGATGATGTCGCGCTGTCCTCCCAACTTACTATATTCATCCATATAATCGGAAATAGTGACCGATGTTTGGTGCGCTGCCGGATTATAAGAACAGATAATCAGAATAGGTTTCTTATCGTTAGAGACAGCCAAGACCTTCGATGACTGCAGGAGCCAAAGAAAACAGATAAAAAAATATCCAAGACGTCCCAGCATAATAATGCAGTTTTGATGTGTTAATTCATTAATTGAGTTGCAAATATAGTAAAACTTGTCGGGTTTAACAGATTTATATGTATTTTTGTCGCTCATTTACTGTCAAAAAATACAAATTATGGAATTATTTCACAAGATGATTTCCGGATTTCTGGGCATACCGGAAAGACAAATAAGCAGCACGCTCCATCTTTTGGGCGAAGGTGCTACGATTCCTTTCATCAGCCGATACCGCAAAGAAGCCACTGGCGGGCTGGATGAGGTGCAGATAGAGCAGATCAAAGAGCAACACGATAAGTTGTGCGACATAGCCAAACGGAAAGAAACGATTCTCGGCACCATCACCGAACAGGGCAAACTGACTGCGGAACTGGAGAAACGCATCAACGACACCTGGAACCCGACGGAACTGGAAGATATATACCTCCCTTACAAACCCAAGCGGAAGACACGTGCCGAAGTGGCCCGCCAGAAAGGACTGGAGCCGCTTGCCACCATCCTGCTGTTACAACGGGAAAACAACCTTAGCGCCAAAGCCGCTTCCTTTGTGAAAGGCGAAGTGAAAGATGTGGAAGATGCGCTGAAAGGTGCGCGTGACATTATCGCGGAGCAGGTGAACGAAGACGAGCGTGCCCGCAACGCGGTACGTAACCAGTTCGGGCGACAGGCAGAGATTACGGCCAAATTAGTCAAAGGAAAAGAGGAAGAAGCAGCGAAATACCGCGATTATTTCGATTTCTCCGAGCCACTGAAACGTTGCACGTCCCACCGTCTGCTCGCCATCCGCCGGGCAGAGTCGGAAGGGTTGCTGAAAGTGTCTATCAATCCCGACGACGAGGCCTGCATCGAACGTTTGGAACGCCAATTCGTACGTGGCAACAACGAATGTAGCCGGCAAGTAGGCGAAGCCACGACGGATGCTTACAAACGGTTGCTCAAGCCTTCCATTGAAACAGAATTTGCCGCCCAATCCAAAGAGAAAGCCGACGATGAAGCGATTCGCGTATTCACCGAAAACCTCCGCCAACTTCTTCTCGCTCCGCCATTGGGACAAAAACGGGTGCTCGCCATCGACCCCGGATTCCGTACCGGATGTAAGGTGGTTTGTCTCGACGCACAAGGCAATCTGTTGCATAATGAGAATATCTATCCGCATCCTCCGATCAACAAGACCGGCGAGGCTGCTTCGAAACTTCGCAAGATGATTGAGGCCTACCAGATAGAAGCCATCTCCATCGGCAACGGAACGGCAAGCCGGGAGACGGAAGATTTCATCAACAGTCAGAGTTTCGACCGTCAGATACCTGTGTTTGTAGTCAGCGAGCAGGGGGCTTCCATTTATTCGGCTTCCAAAATTGCTCGTGACGAGTTTCCGGATTACGACGTAACGGTGCGTGGGGCAGTCTCCATCGGCCGCCGCCTGATGGATCCGTTGGCAGAGCTGGTGAAGATAGATCCCAAGTCCATCGGCGTGGGTCAATACCAACACGATGTAGACCAGACGAAGCTGAAGAAAGCACTCGACCAGACGGTAGAGAATTGCGTGAACCTGGTCGGGGTAAATCTCAATACGGCAAGCAGTCATCTGCTCACTTATATATCCGGTCTGGGCCCCCAACTGGCACAGAACATTGTCAATTACCGGGCGGAGAACGGAGCTTTCAGTTCGCGGAAAGAACTGATGAAAGTGCCGCGCATGGGCGCCAAAGCCTTCGAGCAATGCGCAGGATTTCTTCGCATCCCCGGAGCTAAAAATCCGTTGGATCATACCGCCGTGCATCCGGAAAGTTACCACATCGTAGAGCAAATGGCCAAAGACCTGAAATGCACCATCGACGAGTTGATAGCCGACAAGGAACTTCGCCGGAAGATCAATATTTCCGACTACATCACTCCTACCGTCGGCCTGCCTACCTTACAGGACATTCTGCAGGAGCTCGACAAGCCGGGACGTGACCCGCGCAAGGCTATCAAAGTCTTCGAGTTCGACAAGAACGTACGCACCATAGCCGATTTGCGCGAAGGGATGATTCTTCCGGGCATTGTAGGCAATATCACCAATTTCGGGGCGTTTGTCGATATAGGAATTAAGGAGAACGGTCTTGTACACCTTTCTCAATTAGCGGAACGGTTCATTTCCGACCCGACAGAAGTGGTGTCCATCCATCAGCACGTCATGGTGAGGGTGATGAATGTAGATTATGACCGGAAACGGATTCAACTTAGCATGATCGGGGTACCGCAAGACTGATTGCTTCTCTTTTCTCTCCCCACCACACGATCAGAATCGTAAATACAATCATAAGTACTGTGCAAATGAGCGAGCCTTCAAAACCGAAGGCTCCGCCATTCAGTACGTTTTCTTCGGGCATACGCAAAGTCAGCATACTGGTGGTGAAGTTGTTTCCGCTTACCTGATAACCGAGGATGGGGCCTTGAATCCAATTCCAGAAAAGATGAAGCGAGATAGGGAAACACAAGTTCCGCGTATATAGATAGGAAGCTCCCAGCAGCATACCTGCCAGCAACAGGTTGAGCATAGGCAGGAAAGCTATTTCGGGATTGAAGATGTGCATAAAGGCGAATAACGCTGCCGAGACGAAAAGCGCCAGGAATTTATTCATGGTGGTATGCAATAGGCGTCCGAGGATATAGCCGCGCATCAGTATCTCTTCGAACAAGGCGACCAGCAGGAAAAACACCCACGAGCCCAGCAGATCCAACGGCTTGAACTGGAAACCGGTGACTTCTATCTCTCCCAAGACGAACGAGATTCCGAAGCCGAACAGATAGAGCAGGATTGCCATCAGGAAGCCATACCACAGTCCCTTGACGTGTCCTTTTAAGGAGAGCCCCAAATCAGAAAACGGACGGCGTTCGAAGCGGAGCATAGGAATGGCGGCGGTCAGAACGGCGAGCAGCATACTGGCTTCGAGGATAATGTATCCCATCACTCCCGGATGGCGGGCTTCCACACCCAACACCAACGACAAACATCCGCGGGCCAGCGTACCATACAATCCAAGAAGGATGAAAAGTATCACAATAAACAGCGGGATACAAGCCCACACAGGAAGTCTTTTGGGTTCTTTGCCCCCAGCAATGTTGTCTGCCTCCATTTTTACAATTTGTTAATCCGGCTACAAAATTAGATATAAAACATAAAAAAACATCATGTATTCTCTATTTTTCCTATATTTGTCAGAACAAATCTACAAAATTATGAAAATAAAACTACTATTGATAAGTTTCTTATTGGCCGCTAATGCGTTAGGAGCAGCCGCCCAAGTGAGTAAAACGTATTATGTGAGTAAGCCCGGTACGCTGATTTCCATGATGACTGAAGAGGAAGCCAACAGTGTCACCCATCTCACACTGACCGGCAAACTGAACGCGGAGGACTTCCGCCATCTCCGTGACGAATTTGATAATCTGAAAGTATTGGATATTTCGAACGCTGAAATCAAGATGTACAGCGGAAAAGCGGGCACTTATCCCAACGGGAAATTCTATATTTATATGCCGAACTTCATTCCTGCATACGCTTTCTCGAACGTGGTGGACGGAGTGACCAAAGGCAAAGCCACGCTGGAGAAAGTGATTCTTTCGGAGAAAACAAAGAATATCGAAGATGCCGCCTTCAAAGGTTGCGAGAACCTGAAAATCTGCCAGATCCGCAAGAAGACAGCTCCCAACCTGTTGCCGGAAGCGTTGGCAGACAGCGTTACCGCTATCTTCGTTCCCCTGGGCAGCAGCGACTCTTACCGCTACAAGGACAGATGGCAGAACTTTGCGTTTATCGAGGGGGAACCGGTAGAGACTACCCTGCAAGTGGGCGCCATGGGCAAACTGGAAGAAGAGATCCTGAAAGCGGGACTGCAACCCAGAGACATCAACTTCCTGACCGTTGAGGGCAAGCTGGATAACGCCGACTTCAAACTGATCCGCGATTATATGCCGAATCTCGTCTCTGTCGATATTTCCAGAACGAACGCAACGGCTATCCCCGACTTCACTTTCGCACAGAAGAAGTATCTGTTGAATATGAAATTACCTCATAATCTGAAATCTATCGGACAGCGTGTATTTAGCAACTGCGGTCGCCTTTGCGGTACGTTGGAGCTGCCGGCCAGTGTGACGGCTATCGAGTTCGGTGCTTTTATGGGATGCGATAATCTCCGCTATGTGTTGGCTACCGGAAATAAGATCACGACGCTGGGAGATAACTTGTTCGGGGAGGGAGTTCCGAGTAAGTTGGTTTATAAGAAATAAATATACGATTTATTTTATGAGTAAAAAAATAGAGAGGGTGAAATAGAAAACCTATGCACCCTCTCTCAAATAAACTAATCCTCTGTTTCTTACAGACTCATCGCATTAGCTCCAAATACGCCTGCTACTGCTGACGCCACCGCGATGACTACTTTCAAAATCATATCCCAAAGGGATTTCTTACTTGCCATAACTCTATACACCTCCTTTCCGAACTTTTTAAATGATTCATTACTTCCTATAACCTGCGCACTAGGTGTCTGGTTGGACACATATCGTTGTTGTCCGGTCGAGAATTAAGATGTCGTGCAGCGGTAACCCCAAACTCCGCTTTCACCTCAAAACACGGACACGCCTTGATCCATTCTTCCGGCTCGATTTCCCCGTTTCCGTTGCGGTCGGGACTTAAATCCCGGTGACCGCACACCCGGCTACCGGGGAAAGTCTCAAGTAATTGATGTACCAGTAAGCGGAGTGCCGCCCGTTGTTCCGGTGTCCGCGTGTCTGCCGGACAACCGTGGACATCCAAACCGCCTTCGTAGCAGATACCGACACTGTTCAAGTTAAATCCTTTCACGTGCGCACCGATACGTTCAATCGGTCGGGTGAGGTGCACTGTTCCATCCTTGCGGATGTAGTAGTGATAACCTGTTCCGTTAAATCCACGCCGACGGTGTTGCATCTCCAAGTCATCCGGGGTGAGAGAACGGTCGGCACGGGTGGCGGAACAGTGGATCACGATCAAATCAATCTTTCTCATCATAGTGCCACTATTTTTCTTATCAGTTGTAAACATTATCTGCACTCTACGAATTAAGCTGCCGGATCCGGAGCTTCACCGCTACCGCCTCCACTACCTCCACCGGAGTCTCCGCCACCTTCATCACCGGGATCTTCACCATCGGTTTTCTTTTTCTTGGGCGCGTCGAGATCCAGAAACTCGATTTTCTCACCGGCACGGGTAGACGTCAAATTAGGACGGACACTGCTCGAAGGACGGAAATTGATGTTCACCGTCTTGATGTTCTTCATCGTACACTCATCTTTCGTGTCCACTCCCCGCGTGGTAGCGGAAAGGCTGAATACACCAAAATCATGGATATTGACGGATTTACCGTCAAACAGCGCCGTACGCATCGCTTCTACGAGATTAGTCAGCACACTCTGAATGTCACCCAACGACAGGGAACTTTTCTCTTTCATCGTGTAAGCAAGTTTATCCAGGTCTACACTCTGTCCCTGCGTCACAAGTTGCGGATGATACTTCACCACCCCATCAACCTTTCTCGGGTCTTTACGACCCATTCTTTTAAATGGTATTGCCATGATAAATTAAAAATTGAGAATTAATAATTGAAAAATAAATATTACAGATTGCGGTTGCCGCAATCAATATCGGAAGAGAGGAACGAGCTCTGTTTCTTTTTCTTTCGATACCTCAAAGGTAGTGTATTATAAGGGGATGGAATGACGTACTTTGTCTTACTTTGACCTAGTTTGTCTTACTTTCATTCAGAATGTATTTACTTTTATTCAGAGTGATTTTATTTTACTTATACACTTGGACAAGCGGGAGATTTTCCGTATATTTGGAATACGATAAAATTAATTTTCCGAAGATATGAAAGCAGAAAAAGAAGAGATAGCAGAGGAGCCGTTTGTCATACGTCCGTATTTGAAATCGGAGCTGGCACATTTATATAATCCGTATGTACCGTTGGTGTATGCCATGCGAAAAATGAGGGAGTGGATCAGAAATAACAAGGAATTATATGACGCAATGTATAGCGGCGGCGAAGGAAAAAACGACCACGCTTATAGTGCAAGGCAGGTGCGGCTCATCGTGAGGTATCTTGATGAGCCATGAATCTCTTTAGGGCAAGTACTGATTAGCTATAACGAAAATAAAATTAGCTATAATGAAATCGAGATTAGCTATAATGAAAACAAGATTAGCTATAATGAAATCAAGATTAGCTATAATGAAAACAAAAGCGGTTATGGGGGTATTCTGTCCAATATCTGTTTTATAATGCCAGCCCTGCAACTGTGCCCTGTCGATATTATGATAGGACTCCGTGTAATACATGGTATCTTGAGGACAAACAGACTGTGTGTTTTCTTATTGAATGCTGTTAGTTTTCTTATTTAATAATGTACACGTGCGCAGGCGCGAGAGAATATTCTTTTTATATAGAAAAAGCGTGTAATTGAGGTGGAGGGGTTCCACCTCAATTA
>NZ_JAJKHN010000116.1:0-16025 GCF_020982715.1 Bacteroides sp. 1_1_30 | reverse complement strand
AGGGCGGAACTGTATACAATTATGCCCTTTCAGGGCGCAAATTCAGATTGTCGTTTTTACGTAGGGCGTTGCCCTACGCTATATAATTAAGCCCTTTCAGGGCACTCCGCAAAATTATCATTTAGCTGATTTCTGCACGGTTATGAATCAAATTTTGGTGCAGTTGCCCTGTATTTTATCTGATAAGTCTAAATATCAATCTAGTTTTTTTATAACTTCGCAGCGCGAAGATCAAGAATTAGAATTAAAATGAATCAGACAGCACAATCATGGTGGTTTATCTTTTACAAAGACCAACTGCTTCTTGAGAAAAAAGAGGATGGCATATATGCCATCCCGTGTGGAGAAAGCTCTCCTATTGTTATTAAAGAAAAAACAACCGTACACAATATCACTACACTGGAAGGGAGAAACTGCAAGGCTTTCTCCCTCTCCTCTCCCATTGAAGAATCGGAGCAATGGATCATGATAGGGCTTCGTGCCTCCTATGAATATCTTCCTTTGTCTCATTATCAGACAGCAGGAAAAGCATATGAGATTCTGCATTGGGATAGAAACAGCCGCTTTTGTTCCGCCTGCGGCACGCCTATGGAACAGAAAGAATCTATCATGAAGCGTTGTCCGAAATGTGACCGGGAGGTATATCCTTCCATTTCCACAGCGATTCTTGTATTAGTGAGAAAAAAAGATTCACTACTCTTAGTGCACGCCCGCAATTTTAAAGGAACATTCAACAGTCTCGTTGCCGGATTTCTGGAAACCGGAGAAACGCTAGAAGAATGTGTAGCACGTGAAGTGAAAGAAGAAACCGGACTGGATGTAAAGAATATCACTTATTTCGGTAATCAGCCCTGGCCTTATCCCAGCGGACTAATGGTCGGCTTTATTGCTGATTATGCCGGAGGGGAAATCAACCTCCAAGATGAAGAATTGAGTTCGGGAGACTTTTATACAAGAGACAATTTACCCGAACTTCCCAGAAAACTTAGTCTTGCCCGAAAGATGATTGATTGGTGGATAGAGCATCCAAATGAATAAATCAAACATGGAAAATATCATCAAAGGAATCCGTCAGTATGTTCCCGAAGCCTGCTTAGAGATGGGTAAAATGAACATTTACTAAAAACAATCATAAATTAGCCCCATGGAATTATCAACAAAAACACCCCGAATTGAAGTAGTAGATGCTCTTAGAGGATTTGCTGTAATGGCCATCCTTCTGGTGCATAACTTGGAACATTTCATTTTCCCCGTATATCCGGAAAATTCTCCTGAATGGCTCACCATTTTGGATGCCGGAGTATTTAATGCGACATTTTCACTGCTTGCCGGAAAGTCTTATGCAATATTCGCTCTGCTTTTCGGATTCACTTTCTATATCCAGTCGCACAACCAGCAGTTGAAAGGAAAAGATTTTGGTTACCGCTTTTTATGGAGAATGATATTGCTGGCAGGATTCGCCACTTTGAATGCTGCTTTCTTCCCGGCAGGAGATGTCCTGCTTCTGTTTGTTGTAGTCAGTCTTGTACTATTTATCGTACGTAAATGGAGTGACAAAGCGATTCTAATCACCGCCATCTTGTTTTCACTGCAACCGATTGAATGGTTTCATTATATAATGAGCCTTTTCAATCCTGCCTATACCCTATCCGATTTGAATGTCGGAGCCATGTATGCTGAAGTAGCAGAATACACCAAAGCCGGAAACTTTTGGGATTTTCTGATAGGCAATGTTACTTTAGGACAGAAAGCAAGCTTGTTTTGGGCTATCGGTGCCGGACGTTTCTTGCAGACTGCCGGACTTTTCCTGTTTGGCTTATATATCGGACGCAAAGAATTGTTCGTAACTACCGAATCTCATTTGAAGTTCTGGATGAAAGCACTTATTATTGCAGCTATCAGTTTCGCACCACTGTATTCTCTGAAAGAACAGATCATGCAAAGTGACAGCAGTTTAATTCAGCAAACGGTAGGTACTGCCTTTGATATGTGGCAGAAATTTGCATTTACGATTGTACTTGTTGCTTCTTTCGTGTTGCTTTATCAGAAGGATCAGTTCAAGAAAACTGTATCTAATCTACGATTCTACGGAAAAATGAGCTTGACCAATTATATTTCTCAATCTATTTTGGGAGCCATTATCTATTTCCCATTCGGATTCTATCTTGCTCCTTACTGTGGATATACTCTTAGCCTGATTATCGGTATTATTCTTTTCCTGGCGCAGGTTCGGTTCTGCAAATGGTGGCTGTCTAAACATAAACAAGGACCATTGGAAACAATATGGCATAAATGGACTTGGATAGGCACGAAGAAATAACAGAAAAAAAGAAATAGCACTGACTGAAAAATAGACTAAGAAAGCAGGCCACGAAATACACATAACTACAAACGAACAACTTACGAATATGAAACTGAACGTATCACTCTAAAGCATCAACAAAACATGTGTATCCGCAGCCTGCGGGTTGAAATTGAGATGATGTCAATACAACAAGATTCGGGCAAGAAGGATTAGCAAGTGGACTTAAAGAATGCAAAGGAAATGAAAGAACTGTGCCAAGTTGGGGAAAAAGCCCGAAAATAGGCAGAATCAGGGCTATGTATAGAGAAAAAGAAGCGCCTCCATAATCTTCGAAAAGACCATGGAGGCGCTATTTATTATTTATCTTTCGTTATCTATATCTGAAATTTCAGAAGAAACAAAATCAGATACCCAATGATTTCTTCACTGCTTCAATCTTTTCCATTGCGGCAGATTCGGCAGAAGCATAACAGTTGCGGCAACCCATTTCACCCTGAACTTCCATATAGAACTTAATCTTAGGTTCTGTTCCTGACGGACGAACGGAAACTTTGCTACCGTCTTCAGTGAAATATTGAAGTACGTTAGATGGTTCCGGCATATCAATTGCAGTTACGTTACCTTTATCATCTGTCTGTTTCAGTGTCTTATAATCTTTGCTCAAGATCACTTTAGAGCCACCCAATTCTTTCGGAGGATTGGCACGGAAGTTCTCCATCATCGCTTTGATTTCTTCTGCACCGCTCTTACCCGGTTTCACTACGTTTACAGTAAACTCTTTAGAGAATCCGTATTCTACGTAGATATCCAGCAACAACTGATACAAGGATTTACCATTATCTTTTGCCCATGCGGCAACTTCAGCAATCAAACAGCAAGCTGATACGGCATCTTTATCGCGAACGAAATCTTCGGCAAGGAATCCGTAGCTTTCTTCACCGCCACCGATATATTTCTGTTTGCCTTCACGCAGACGGATTTCACGGGCAATCCATTTAAATCCGGTGTAGCAGTCAAGCATTTCGATATTGTTCTTATCTGCGATTTTCTTGATTAGTTCAGTTGTTACGATTGTCTTCACGCAGAACTCGCCACCTTTAATCTTACCCAGTTGTTTGTACTGTGTCAGAATATAATAAAGGTACATCATACAAGTCTGATTACCGTTAATCAGTACCCATTCGCCTTTATCATCTTTGCAAGCAATACCCACACGGTCAGCATCCGGGTCGGAAGCCATTACGAGGTCAGCATCAATTTCTTTGGCAAGGTTTACAGCCATAGAAAGAGCTTCCGCATTTTCCGGATTCGGAGATACGACAGTCGGGAAGTTACCGTCCTTAATCATCTGTTCGGGCACAGTAAATACGTTTTCGAATCCCCACATTTTCAATGCACGAGGAATCAACATCATACCTGTACCATGAATCGGAGTATAGACAATCTTCATATCTTTGTGACGGGCGATAGCTGCCGGATCAATAGAAACAGTTTTCACCATATCCAGATAAATCTTATCGATGTCTTCACCGATAATCTGAATCAAATCCGGATTTCCCTGGAATTTGATATCGGCAGCAGAAGCAATTGCATTCACTTCGTCGATGATACCCTTATCGTGTGGAGCCAATACCTGCGCACCATCGTCCCAATATGCCTTGTAACCGTTGTATTCCTTCGGATTGTGAGAAGCAGTCAGAATGATACCGCTCTGGCAACCGAGGTGACGGATGGCGAAAGACATTTCCGGTGTCGGACGCATGTCGTCAAACAGATATACTTTGATACCATTGGCAGAGAAAATATTAGCAGAAGTTTCCGCAAACAAACGGCTGTTGTTGCGGCAATCGTGACCTACTACTACAGAAATCTGCGGCAGGTCTTTGAAGTTCTTTTTCAGATAGTTGGAAAGTCCTTGAGTGGCAGCACCTACCGTATAGATATTCATACGATTGCTACCTACACCCATAATACCACGCAGACCACCAGTACCAAATTCAAGATCTTTGTAGAAAGCTTCAATTAGTTCGGTTTTATCATCGTTTTCCAACATACGTTTCACTTCAGCCTGGGTTTCAGCATCATAAGCCGGGGTTAGCCATTTTTCGGCTTTTTCAGTGACCTGTTTAATAAGTTCCTGATTTTCCATTTCGATTGTTATTTATTGGTTAATGAATTATTTATTATCAATTTCTTGAGCACACAAATGTAAAATAATAAGTTTATAATTCCTAGTTATTTAATGAAGAATTAAGAATGAAAAATGAAGAATCGCATTATAAGACATATTTGCAAAGCATAATTCTTCATTTTTCATTCTTAATTCTTCATTTTACCAAATATCTGTCACCAGTCTGCTTGACATATTCCTGCAAGAATTCTTTCGGATATCCGGGACGCATCACTCCGGCAGGTTGTCCGATAGAATTACGCTCAAACTTACCGTCTTTAACACGTTTCACCACTCCATCATTGTACTTCACAATCAAGAATGTACCCAATTGTTTCCAAGTATCGAAAGTGCTCTGTGCGGTCATATTTGTATAGTTTGTCAGAAAGTCAACTGCTGCGTTCTTATCTTTTGCCAGCAGTTTGGCAGCCATTTCTTCAATGCCTTCCTGTGCATTGTTGAAAGTAGTTTCCATTTCTTTCTGCGCTTCCCGTACATCACCGATCATCAAATCATAACGCGGATAGACCATATTAGATACCCAGTTGAAAATCCAGAAAGCAGAATTCCAGGAGAAAGTAATATAATCGGCCCCATCTACACGGGTATAACATACCGGCACTTTAGTAGCACAACAATAAACCGGGGTAAATACAGCCATGTTCGCATCATCCACGCCAAACCAAAGTACACCGCCTATCGGGTCCGGCTTATGAGCCCGCATTTGTGCAACAAATACAAACCCGCTTTGTTGAGTGGAAATCGGACGTTCGTTGAAATATTCCTGGCCGTCTACTTTGAAGTTCAGAGGAGAAAGACGATAAGGTGTCTTATAAGGTCCGGCTCCGAAATCATTGGAGATGTCAAGAGGCGTTCCTTCATAATGGTCGCGCATCATATCTTTCACATCTTGCACGGATAACTTATGTTTTGGTTTCACAAAAAGAGGCATCGGCGTATTGGTCTTTCCCTCAATGTAAGGAAGATAATCTTTTCCGTTATCTGTGAACTTATTAAAATAGCTCCACACGCGAGCCTCACAAAAACGGCGGGCACCGAAATCAAGAGGCGCATAAGCTAATGAAAAGCTAAAGTCTTTGTTTACTCCATTAAAATATCCCTTCTCACGGGCAAAAGAAACGACATCCGGAGAGTACATGCAGTTTTCCTTGTCGTTCATATCAAACTGGTGGATACGTGACTGGTTGGCATGGGCCGAAATACAATCATCGGGCACACGTACAGCTACCCAAACTGCTCCACGGATGCCGGGACCTTTACCAATCATTTCCATAATCCATATTTCGTTCGGATCGGCAATAGTAAAGGATTCTCCTTCGCTATAATAGCCGTATTGCTGCACTAAGTCGGTCATGATCTTAATTGCTTCACGGGCAGTGCGCGAACGTTGCAAACCGATATAAATCAGACTTCCGTAATCGATAATCCCTGTAGAATCGGCCAATTCCGGACGTCCGCCGAAAGTTGTCTCACCAATGGTAACCTGATATTCATTCATATTACCGACTACATTGTAAGTCTGGCGTGCCTGCTCTATTTCTCCCAGATACTTGCCGGTATCCCATTCATAAACTTTCAGCATCGTACCTTTTGGATAGGTAGCAGCCGGATAATGATAAAGTTCTCCGAATAAGCCATACGAGTCGGCAGAATAGGAAACAATCGTCGAGCCATCGGCAGACGCATTCTTTCCGACAATCAGGTTGGTGCAGGCGAAGGTGTTCGCCACAGCCGCCATCAATACGGCGGCACAAAGAATAATTCTTCTCTTCATAATAAATATATGATTCACTTTTAATAATTTACCAAACAAAGCTTTCACGGGCCACTGTTTCATTCCCACAATAGTCGGTCACTGTAAATTCAACAGTATGCTTGCCTCCTTTCTTTACGCGTTTGGGGTCCAACGTACATTCCCAGTATGATTTCACAATATTGGGACGTCCGAAAAGCGCATACTTTCCGTCAATCGTTCCACGATAGGAAGCAATTCCCGCGCCCTGATCTTTCAAACGATAGACAATCTTTCCGTTTCTTCCCCACTGATTCTTGTTGACAGGGATAATCTCCGGCGGGATGGTATCGATGGCAACAGTGTAAGTTCCCAACTCCCGGATAGATGCTTTCATGTATCCGTCTTCATACTTTCCGCCTACGCTGTACTTTCCTCCTTTGGGAGTTATGCGGGCCACATAATATTTCGTCGTATCGGCAATTGGTTTTCTACGCAACCCGATACACAGTTCACAAGCTGCATGCAGCGGAACCGCCTTATCATTCAGCTGATAAGTAAAAGCAACGGCACCACTATCCGCCTTCACCTGATAATTGAGGGGAACATCATCATACAACATTCCTTTCGGAACAACCAGGTTCAATCCCGGTTCTTGCAGATAATTAGTCTTATTCCAGGTAAAATAATATTTCTCCCGATGATTCAACGGTTCAATCGGCTGTTTCCGACCCCGTACGGTGAAAGTATATTTGGAAGTGTTTCCGAAAGCATCTTTTAATGTATATAAGAACTGATAGTCCCGTTCCTCATCAATCGTCACCAAGCCACGGTTATCATTCGATGCTTTTAGTAGACGCAAAGTGTTGCCCGGATCAATGAAAGATTTCATATATTGCCCGTAAGTCCAGGAATTAATCATCCGGTTCTCTTCCTGCGAGAAGCGATCTACGGTGCTGCGAAATATTTCATTTCCATCTACCGTAAGCACAACCGAATAAACTCCATAATGGTTATTCACTCCATCCATGTAATCGTATGCTTTGATCCCCACGCCTATCACTCCCCATGCTTCCACCAGACGCTCACTATTGGGAAGGATGGTTTTATTCTCTTGCTTTCCATCCACTACTCCTTTACCCAGTTGTGGAAAAAATAGGATACCATCCGCTTTCGGAGCACGCGTATCTTTTATTTTCGATTGAAAGAAAGGCATAGGGTCAATATAATCTCCCGATTCCGTTTCAAATACATCCAGGTGAAGATGCGGACCGAACGAATATCCGGTATTTCCGCTCCATGCGATCTGCTGGCCTCCTTTCACCGGATATTTTCCCGGTTCGGGAACAATCTCTACTTCCCAGCTTTCTTCTTCATATTGAAGTTTCTCCACCCTTTCGGCAATGGGAGAAACAAAACCACTCAAATGGCGGTTGATCGTTGAATAGCCATTGTGATAACAGACATCAAGTACATATCCCGAACCATTCGTGACGCGAATACGCGAAATATAGCCATCAGCGAGAGCACGAACGGGTTTACCGATAACTCCGCCTGTCTTAAAATCCAGTCCGCCGTGGAAGTGATTGGAGCGGATTTCTCCAAAGTTCCCACTCAATGTAAGAGGAAAGTCAAAAGGAGGTACAAAGGTTACTTGCTTCTTCTCTTGTCCATACCCTCCGATGCAGCAAGCCAACATCAAAGCAGTGATATATCGTCTCATCATTCCGTTCACTTTTTTACTCCCGCAAATGTACACTATTCCCACTAAACTATGAAATATCCGAGGAGAATGATGACCGTAGATACTAGTTAATATTTCTTTTTAATGTTATATTCATTGCAAATTAGTAGTCATTATGTTATTTATATTAGTACTTTTGTAGCCGTTTTTTAATTATAATTAAAAGTTAGAAACTCAATGAGAATGTATGTAAAAGTAATGGCAGCGGTCATTGCATGTATATTGCTGAGTGGAGAAGCGCTCTCGGCATTTGCAACTACCCCCGCTACAGAAAATCTGAGTTGGTTTAAAAAGAAAAAGAAAAAACCAGAAGAGAAAGAAGAGAAGAGTAAAAGCGACTACGAGAAATTAGTGGAAGACAGTAAAACGACCAAAGGGATGTTTGCTGTACATCAAAAGAAGAATGATTATTATTTTGAAATTCCCACCTCACTTTTGGGACGTGACTTATTAGTTGTCAATAAGCTGCAACGAGTTCCTGCCGAACTTAATGATGCGGGCGTAAACCGCGGAGTAAACTATGAAAACCAGATGGTTTGCATGGAATGGGACAAAGCGACGGGCAAACTAATGTTACGCCAACAACGTCCATTACCTCTGGCCCCCCAAACGGACGCTATCTTCCGTTCGGTAAAGGATAATTTTATCTCTCCGCTGATTGCCGCATTCAAGATCGAAGCAGTCAATGCAGATTCTACGGCATTAGTAATCAAGGTGAATGATATTTATGATGGTACGGAAACCAGTATCAATAACGTATTTACCAATATTAATCTGGGTACTTCGGCTATCAAGAATTTATCACGTATTCTATCCATCAAATCCTTTTCAAACAATGTCGTGGCAACTTCCGAGTTGACTACCCGGGTAACGGAAGGTACTACTACTGTTTATGTAACGGTGGAAGTTAGTTCTTCTATTCTCTTATTGCCCGAGAAGCCGATGATGGGACGATTCGACAATCAGAAGGTCGGTTATTTCACGAATCCGTTATTAAGTTTCAGTGATGCGCAGCAGCGTACGGATAAGACACAGTATATCACCCGCTGGCGTATGGAACCCAAACCGGAAGATCGGGAGGCTTATCTGAAAGGTCAGATGGTGGAACCTGCCAAACCGATTGTCTTCTACATTGATAATTCAACTCCTTACCAATGGCGTTCGTACATTAAGAAAGGTATCGAGGACTGGCAGATTGCCTTTGAAAAGGCTGGTTTCAAGAATGCGATTATCGCCAAAGAAATCACGGACAGTATGCATGTAGACATGGATGATGTCAACTACTCCGTACTGACTTATGCTGCTTCGGAAAAGAAAAATGCAATGGGACCTTCTCTGTTAGATCCCCGTTCCGGAGAAATCCTGGAAGCTGATATTATGTGGTGGCACAATGTGCTTTCTATGGTACGTGAATGGATTACTGTCCAGACCGGAACAGTGTGTCCGGAAGCACGTAATGTACAATTGCCTGATGCTTTGATGGGAGATGCCATTCGATTCGTCGCCTGTCATGAGGTAGGCCACTCTTTAGGACTCCGCCACAATATGATGGGTTCATGGGCTTTCCCGACAGATTCATTACGTTCCGAAGCATTCACTTCCAGAATGAACTCAACCGCTTCATCCATCATGGATTATGCACGATTCAATTATATCGCACAGCCTGGAGATGGCGTGAAAGTTCTTTCTCCGCATATCGGTCCATACGATATGTTTGCTATCGAATATGGATATCGTTGGTACGGAAAGAGTACTCCGGAAGAAGAAAAGGATATTTTATTCGATTTCTTGAGCAAACATACTGATCGGCTTTATAAATATAGTGAAGCACAGGATGTCCGCGATGCGGTAGATCCACGTGCACAGAACGAAGATTTAGGTGATGATCCGGTTCGCTCTTCTTTACTTGGCATTGAGAATCTGAAACGTATCGTTCCACAAATTCTTCAATGGACTACTACCGGTGAGAAGGGACAAACTTATGAAGAAGCATCTCGCCTCTACTACGCTGTAATCAACCAATGGAACAACTATTTATATCATGTCCTTGCCAATATTGGTGGCATCTACATTGAAAATACAATTGTAGGAGACGGCGTTAAAACTTATACATTTGTAGAGAAAGAGAAACAACAAGCTTCACTGAAATTTCTGATGGATGAAGTTTTGACATACCCTAAATGGCTGTTTGACACGGAAGTGGGGCAATATACTTATCTACTTCGCAATACTCCCATCGGAAAACAGGAAAATGCTCCTACACAAATCTTAAAGAACGCCCAAGCCTATATCCTTTGGGATTTACTTGGCAATACTCGTTTGATGCGTATGATAGAGAATGAATCTGTCAACGGAAAGAAAGCCTTTACAGTAGTGGAGCTTATGGACGGACTTCATAAGAACATTTTCGGTGTTACCGAACGCGGTGGTATCCCTAACGTTATGGAACGTTCTTTGCAGAAAAACTTCCTCGATGCATTACTTACAGCCGCTGCAGAACCGGAAGCTGTTAAAATCAACAAGAAGATCGCCAACGAACATTTCTTGCTTGACCACGCTACTCCTTTCTGTAGCTGTTACGCTGCCGAACAGCGTGCACTTCGTCAGGAAGACCGAATGGGTGCTCCACGTGTGCTCAATTTCTATGGCAGCCAGCTCAACCGTATTTCAGATGCTATTTCTGTGAAACGCGGTGAATTACTACGTATCAAGAAGTTGTTGCAGAACCGTCTCGGAACCTCCGATACTGCTGCACGCTATCATTATGAGGACATGATTCTGCGTATTAATACTGCTTTAGGAATCAAATAAAACCACTTATTACTTTAACTATCTACATTAATGAGAAAAAAATACTTGTGCATTCTTATATGCCTCTTTGCAAATGCGCTGGCCTTTGCCAGCGCTGCTAATCGTACAATCACCGGAGTCGTTATATCCGGTGAAGATAATGAACCTCTGATCGGCGCTTCCGTATATGTTAACGCAGATGACTTAAAAAAGGCCGGAGCATCACAGACTTCTCTAGGTACTATCACTGATATGGATGGTAAATTCTCCATTTCTATTCCGGAAAAGGTGACCAGACTACATTGTAGTTATATAGGTTTTGAAGAACAAAACATCGTTTTGCAAGCAGGAAAAGATACTTATCGTATTGTACTTCAAGCTTCTGCACACACATTGGGAGACGTCGTAGTAACCGGTTATCAAGAACTGGAACGTCGTAAACTGACTGCTGCCATTGCCAAAGTAGATGTTACAGATGGAATGGTAGGTGCTGCAAAAAGTATCGACCAGGCATTAGCGGGACAAATCGCCGGTGTGGCTGTAACGACAACTTCCGGTGCACCGGGAGCTCCAGCACGTATTCGTATTCGTGGTACGGCTTCACTGAATGGAACACAAGACCCGTTGTGGGTATTGGATGGAATACCTTTAGAGGGGACAGATATTCCAGAAATCAACAAAGACAACGATAATGACATCGTAAATATGTCACAATCTTCTATCGCAGGTTTAAGTCCAAACGACATTGAAAGCATTACGATATTAAAAGATGCAGCTGCTACTGCTATCTATGGTGCACGTGCTGCAAATGGCGTAATTGTGGTAACAACCAAAAGAGGAAAAACCGGAAAACCTGTTATTAACTTCAATACTAAATTGACTTATACTCCAAATCTCAATACTTCACGACTCAACTTACTAAACTCGGAAGAGAAAGTCGATTTGGAACTTCAATTGTTAAAAGAAGCACGGTTTGACATATTATGGGGATTAACAGATCCGATACCGGTATTTCCTGAAAAAGGAAAAGTTGCTGCTATCATGAAACAATATAACTTAATAGACATCTATAAAGAACAGGGGTGGAACGGACTGACACCTGAAGCCCAAAATGCTATAAACAAACTGAAAACAATCAATACAGACTGGAATGACATATTATTCAGAGATGCTTTTACGCAAGAATATAACTTTAGCATTTCTGGTGGTAGCGAAAAGGTTACTTATTACAACTCACTTGGTTATGTCAAAGAAAACGGAAATGTACCAGGTGTAAGCATGAGTCGTTTTAATCTGACCAGTAAAACGTCTTACCAAATCAACAAAATATTAAAAATTGGAATGTCTATTTTTGCCAACAGACGCAAGAATAACACATTTATGACTGATACTTACGGACTTATTAACCCTATATATTATTCACGTATCGCCAACCCTTACTTTGCTCCGTTTGACGAACAAGGAAACTACCTTTACGATTACGACGTAGTCAGAAGTAATGAAACAGATGAAAAGCAAGGCTTCAATATATTCGAAGAACGAGCAAATACCAATAAAGAGTCTGTCACCACAGCCATCAATTCTATCTTTGATGTTCAGCTACGTTTTAACGATCAGTGGAAAGTTTATTCACAGATTGGTGTGCAATGGGATCAATTGTCCCAAGAAGAGTATGCCGGGATAAATTCATATAATATTAGGAATATACGTGAAACCAATAAATATTGGAAAGATGGTGTACACACTTATCTCATACCAGAAGGAGGTATGCTTAAAACAACTAATAGTACAACTTCACAACTCACATGGAAAATCCAGGGAGAATACAAAAACACATTTGGGGATATACATGACATACAGATAATGGCTGGTTCGGAAATTCGCAAAAACTGGGTAGACAACCAAGCCTCAACCGGATACGGATATGATCCCAAGAAACTAACATTCCAGAATCTCATATTTAAAGATGAAGCACAAGCCAATGATTGGAATCTAAAAACTAAATCGTACAAGGAAAACGCTTTTGCTTCTTTCTTTGCCAATGGTTCATATACTTTAATGAATCGTTATACATTGGGAGGAAGTGTGCGCATGGATGGTTCTGATTTATTCGGAGTAGATAAGAAATACCGTTTCTTACCAATCTATTCGGTAAGCGGTTTGTGGCGTTTATCTAATGAATCGTTCATTAGACAATACAAATGGATTGATAATTTAGCTCTTCGCCTTTCTTATGGTTTACAAGGAAATATTGATAAGGGAACCTCTCCATTCCTAGTCGGGAAATATGATAATGTGAATATTTTACCTGGTTACAGTGAAGAAAATATTATTATCAATAGTGCTCCCAACAGTAAATTACGCTGGGAAAAAACAGCATCTTACAATTTAGGAATGGATTTTTCCGTACTCAATCAAGCCATCAATCTTAGTGTAGATTACTACTATAGAAAAGGAACAGACTTAATTGGTTCTAAAGCATTAGCTTTGGAAAATGGATTCACTAATATGTCTATAAACTGGGCTAGTATGGAAAATAAAGGTGTAGAAGTAAATCTGCAGACACGTAATATCACCACTAAAAACTTCTCTTGGTACACTACTTTCAACTTCGCATATAATCAAAATAAAGTACTAAAAGTACTTACAGATAAAAGCCAAGTGACTCCTAGTCTGGAAGGATATCCTGTAGGTGCAATCTTTGCGCTAAAAACAAAAGGTATAAATCCTGATACAGGACAAATCTATCTTGAGAATAAAGAGGGCAAAGCTGTCACTGTAGAAGAATTATTTAGAATGACATCGAATGAAGACGGACTTGGCACTTACCAAATAGGACCGAATAGCGAAGAACAAAGAGATTTCTACAGCTATGTCGGAACGTCAGACGCTCCCTATACGGGCGGTTTTCTAAATACGTTCAATTACCGAAATTGGGAACTGAATCTGAATTTTTCATATAATTTTGGAGCACACGTAAAAACAACTCCAAGTTATAATGTGTCTGACTTAGATCCAGGACGCAATATGAATAGAGACATACTGGATAGATGGACACCGGAAAATAAAACAGGAAAATTCCCTGCATTAGCAACGTATAACTACAATCCGGCTGACTACTACTTGTTCAGTACTCGAAATGACATTTACAGATCACTGGACATCTGGGTAAAAAAACTAAGCTTTGTACGCCTACAAAATATTCGTCTTGCTTATCGGGTTCCATCCGAATGGCTGCATAAACTAAGTATAGGTGGAGCCACTGTAGGCTTAGAAGCTCGTAACCTATTTGTTATCAGCTCAAATTACGATAATTATATGGATCCAGAATCAATGGGGAACCTATACTCTACTCCAGTCCCTAAATCCATTACATTCAACCTAAGTCTTAACTTTTAAAAAAGATATTATGACAAAGAAAATATATTATATATTCATATTAATAGGAAGCCTACTATTATCTTCCTGTGATAGTTATTTAGACATACAACCGGTAGGCCAAGTAATTCCCAATACGCTAGCTGAATACAGAGCTTTATTCACAACAGCTTACAATACAGCACTCAATGACAGAGGAATATGCGAAATCAGAACAGATATCGCAACCATATTACAGTCTGATGCCACTTCCAAAAATTCTTTAGGAGATGTTGAAAAATGGAATGATGTTAATCCGAATGCAAGTACGAGACAATTTGGATGGGCGGCCTATTATACCAATATCTATTATGCCAACGCAATCATCGATAAAAAAGATGAAATATCAGAAGGAAGTCAAGAAGATATTAATCAATTAGTTGGAGAAGCTTACCTCATGAGAGCATATATGCACTTTATATTGGTCAATCTTTATGGACAACCTTATACAGCTGCCGGAGCATTAGAAACCAAAGCAGTTCCTCTCAAACTCAATACTGATTTAGAAGAAATACCATCACGAAACACTGTAAAAGAAATATATACCTCCATATTGTCTGATATAGAAACAGCAAGGAAACTGATTTATAAAAAAGAATGGGAAGTTCAATATTCATACCGTTTCTCAACATTGTCAGTAGATGCTATGGAATCACGGGTATATTTATACATGGGTGAATGGGGCAAATCTTATGAATCTTCGGAACGTGTACTAGCCGGAAAATCAACATTAGTGAACCTAAACGATGAAGGAGACAAACTTCCTAATGAATTTACATCTGTAGAAATGATCACTGCCTATGAAATTTTCCCGAATAGCGATTATGCCGGATCACTCTTACTGTACCCTGCATTTTTACAAGAATATGAGGAAGGAAAAGATCTACGCCCAAACAAGTACTATCAAGCAAATAAAAATGGAGATTATACTTCTATCAAAAGTGGTGAATCTAGATTCAAATGTACTTTCCGCACTGGAGAGTTTTATTTAAATTCAGCAGAAGCTGCTGCACATTTAAACAAATTGCCTGAAGCACGTTCACGACTTCTAAAGTTAGTAGAGAATCGTTATACACCAGAAGGTTATGAACAAAAGAAGAATGAAATAAATGCGATGAGCCAAGAAAAGCTAATCACAGAAATTCTGAAAGAACGCGCTCGTGAGCTTGCTTTTGAAGGACATCGCTGGTTTGATTTACGCCGAACTACCCGACCAGAAATCAAAAAAGAAATAGAAGATGTGACCTACACACTTGTACAAGATGACTCCCGCTATACATTGCGTATTCCACAAGATGCAATTGATGCCAATCCTGGATTATTAAACTAATAACATATTACCATCTATATTCTTATAGATATCACTAAATAACAAACTATAAAAAACTCTCTTTACCAAAAGCGTAAGGGGAGTTTTTTTATTCTGTCCACTAACTACTTTATATTTTATCTACACATCTCGTCCATCGCTAAATCTTTATCCTCCAAAAGCATTGCCGATTAACAGAAAATCCGTATCTTTGTCCGCACTTATTACGGAAAATAACGTAGAGGCGTTTAGAATATTATCCCTATTCAGAATCTGGTAAATTCATCAACAGTGGGGTAATGGCAACTAAGCGTTCACGTCTTTGTTATATGCAAGGGCGTGGACTCTGTTGTTCATTCACTGTTGGGCTTACCAGAGCCTTGAATAGAATGAACTAACGACGTCCACGCTTCTCTTGTATATATATGGTATCCGGACGCTTACCACACAAACAATAAAGGGCTCACCCGAAATTTCTTGGGGGTAACTATTTGTAGCTTTCTTTAAAGTGATTACTTTTGTAATATGACAGAAGCA
>NZ_JAJKHN010000115.1:0-16485 GCF_020982715.1 Bacteroides sp. 1_1_30 | reverse complement strand
TGCTTCTGTCATATTACAAAAGTAATCACTTTAAAGAAAGCTACAAATAGTTACCCCCAAGAAATTTCGGGTGAGCCTGTTCTTTTTGCATGATTCGTATGATATGAGAGGTAGGGGCATAAAAAAAGGAGCAACGCCTTGCTCCAACCTTTGTTAACCTTAAATCTAATACTATGAAAAACACATTGCAAAGATACGGACTTCTGCTAAATCTGCAAATAATCCAAATAAAAAGAGATGTTTTATAACATTTATTGAGTGTTTGTCTTACGCTTTATACTTTTGTTAATAATTTCCGATTGAATATTGGGAACTGTTTTGCATTTCTTTGGAGGGTAATGATGAGAATAATTGGGTGATAGATAGCATACTCACAGTTTTATTTCTTATTTTTGTTCTCAATCGTCTATTTAGGTCATAGAAAGAAATACGAAAAAAATGAGAATGATTAGAATGATGGGATATACGAAGTGGATAGCAGTCTTGCTCTGTCTTCTTGGCATGACGGCTTGTCGGCAGGACACACACCGTTTCCGTATCGGGGTGGCGCAATGCAGCGATGACTCCTGGCGGCATAAGATGAATGATGAAATTCTCCGCGAAGCAATGTTTTATGATGGAGTATCGGTTGAAATCCGGTCGGCTGCGGATGATAATCGTAAACAGGCGGAAGACGTTCATTATTTTATAGATGAAGGGGTTGACTTATTGATTATCTCTGCCAACGAAGCGGCCCCCATGACTCCGATTGTAGAGGAAGCCTATCAAAAGGGAATACCTGTCATCCTGGTAGACCGGAAGATTCTTTCTGATAAATATACTGCTTATATTGGTGCCGACAATTATGAAATAGGACGTGCGGTAGGCAATTATATTGCGTCAAGCCTGAAAGGAAAAGGGAATGTGGTGGAACTTACCGGACTGGGTGGCTCAACTCCTGCCATGGAACGCCATCAAGGATTTATGGCTGCTATCAGTAACTTTCCGGATATCAAACTGATTGATAAAGCGGATGCTGCGTGGGAGCGTGAACCGGCGGAAGTGGAAATGGATAGTATGCTCCGTCGGCATCCGAAGATAGATGCCGTGTATGCGCATAATGACCGTATCGCTCCAGGAGCTTATCAGGCTGCAAAGAAAGTGGGACGGGAGAAGGAAATGATTTTTGTCGGTATCGATGCTCTCCCCGGCAAAGGTAACGGATTGGAAATGGTGCTCGACAGTGTGTTGAATGCTACTTTTATTTATCCGACCAATGGCGACAAAGTGATGCAACTGGCAATGAATATCCTTGAGAAAAAGCCTTATCCCCGGGAAACAGTCATGAACACTGCGGTGGTTGACCGTACAAATGCGCATGTCATGCAACTTCAGACAACTCACATCTCGGAACTGGATCAGAAGATTGAAACATTGAACGGACGTATAGGCGGATATCTATCTCGTGTTGCTACACAGCAGGTGGTGATGTATGGCGGTTTAGTCATTCTTCTATTGGTGGCGGGATTATTACTGGTAGTCTATAAATCTCTCCGTGCTAAAAACCGTTTGAATAAGGAACTTTCCGAGCAGAAGAAACAGCTGGAAGAGCAGCGGGACAAGTTAGAGGAACAACGCGACCAATTAGAAGAACAGCGGGACAAACTGGAAGAGCAACGGGATCAGCTCATCCAGCTTTCTCATCAACTGGAAGAGGCAACGCATGCCAAACTGGTTTTCTTCACAAATATATCTCACGATTTCCGTACTCCGCTGACATTGGTTGCTGATCCAGTAGAACATTTATTGGCCGATCATACACTAAGTGGAGATCAGCATCGAATGTTGATGCTGATTCAACGAAACGTGAATATCCTTTTACGTCTTGTCAATCAGATTCTGGATTTCCGTAAATACGAGAACGGTAAGATGGAATATACACCAGTTCAGGTAGATGTTCTTTCCTCTTTTGAGGGCTGGAACGAATCATTCCTTGCAGCCGCCCGGAAGAAACACATTCATTTCTCTTTTGATAATATGCCGGATACGGATTACCATACGTTGGCGGATATGGAAAAGTTGGAACGTATTTATTTTAATCTGCTTTCCAACGCGTTCAAGTTCACACCGGAAAATGGAAAGATAACGGTTCGTTTATCTTCCTTGACGAAAGAGGATACTCGCTGGATTCGTTTTACTGTTGCCAATACCGGTTCAATGATTTCCGCCGAACATATCCGGAGTATTTTCGATCGTTTTTATAAAATAGACATGCACCACGCCGGTTCGGGAATCGGGCTTGCACTGGTTAAAGCTTTCGTTGAATTGCATAAAGGTACAATTTCTGTGGAAAGTGATGAAAAGCAGGGCACTGTCTTTACCGTTGATTTACCGGTACAGACTTGTGAGACTATTCTGGCCGAAGATTCTCTAAAGTCATCAATCTCTGCAGTTCCTTTAAATCCTGCTTCTCCCGGTTCTCCTGCCTCTTCCAACCTGAATGAAACTTTAGCTGTCGAAGAAGAGGAACTGGAAAAAGGCTATGATTCTTCCAAACCTTCTGTTTTGGTAATTGATGATAATGCAGATATCCGTTCGTATGTACGCGGATTACTCCATACCGATTATACTGTTATTGAAGCAGCAGACGGTTCGGAGGGTATCCGCAAAGCAATGAAATATGTTCCGGACTTGATAATCTCTGATGTGATGATGCCTGGTATTGATGGAATAGAGTGTTGCCGTCGGCTGAAAAGCGAACTGCAAACCTGCCATATCCCTGTCATCCTATTGACAGCCTGTTCTTTGGATGAACAACGGATTCAGGGATATGACGGAGGTGCGGATTCTTATATCTCCAAGCCCTTCAGTTCGCAATTGCTGTTGGCACGCGTTCGTAATCTGATAGATTCACATCGCCGCCTGAAACAGTTCTTTGGTGACGGACAAACGTTGGCGAAAGAGGATGTCTGTGATATGGATAAAGACTTTGTGGAAAAATTCAAGGCTTTAATTGAAGCAAAGATGGGAGATTCAAATTTGAATGTAGAGGATTTGGGTAAGGATATGGGATTAAGTCGTGTGCAACTCTATCGCAAAATAAAATCCCTGACTAATTATTCTCCGAATGAATTGCTTCGCATCGCTCGCTTGAAGAAGGCTGCTTCCCTGCTTGCTTCGTCAGATATGACAGTGGCGGAGATTGGTTATGAAGTCGGTTTTAGTTCTCCTTCTTATTTTACCAAATGTTATAGAGAGCAGTTTGGTGAAAGTCCGACAGATTTGCTGAAAAGGAAAGGATAGAATCAAAACTATTCACGTCAGAATACAATAAATCCCGGTAACTTGAATTTTCAATGTTTACCGGGATTTATTGATATGTGTTAGTTATGAATCAATAAATTTTTATCTGCGTTTCCTTGATTATACCAGTTTTGTTCGTTTTTGCCACTACTTTGCGCCCATTTTGCGAATCCTTTATAGGCTTCCAAGAAATTAGCTTTTTCAATAGCATGTGCTGCGTTGCCTGGTACTCTTAATCCCCAAATCAGGCGTCCTGCACTAAAATAATAATTATCATCTTCTTCGTCCCCGTTTGTATATACCGGTAGCAGATTTTTATCATTGAATGGATATTGGTAAGTGATCGGTTCAATACCATTCATATGGATTTCTGTTCCGCTATCATTACGTTTTAAATACAAGTCGAATTCATCGCCTTCTAATATTTCCTTTACTTCTTTTCTCTTCTTTAGGGTGATCAGAATATTGATCTCCGGTAAATCACTTGTTGCTACCAAAGCATTCTTTTCTGTATTATAATATTGGCTGCCTGCAGGTTTAGCCAGATTCTTAATTAAAGGGCTGTAATCAATGATAAGATGTTTATTGGGGACAAGATCTACTCCGTCGATCGCAGGAATCACGTTTTTAGTTTCATAAACTTCTATACTTTCCACTTCGTCAGAATCTATTTCTTTCAGTCTTAAATAAGGAGAATAAGGGAATATTCCTCCGATAGCTTTTAGACGTAATCCTATTTGTATATACTGCGCAGTGTATTTTTTGTCAACCTTTTTAATACCTTGGAACTGCACCTTATAATTGACTACAAAATCATTAAAGTCATAATCTCCTAATGATGGGAATTGGTCTTCAAACATGATTGTTCCCCAACCATCTTTGGGATGAGAAATGACTCCTTTTGACAATTGGATGTCATCTTCTATATCATGCCCACGAGTGATTGACCGGGTGGTGTTAGATTTGGATTTGGCATCATTAGCAATGTTCAGTGAGAAACTTCTATCTGCATTTACAGGTATGGCTACTTTTTTGATTTCATTGGTGCTGGTTTTGTACTGGGCATACAATGTATTTACGTAGGTTGGGATGCTCAAAGGGAGACTTGAAATTTCTGTATCTACAGGAATGTCGGCTATTTTCTCTTCTTTACTACATGCTTCATCCAAAAAGAAGGAAACCATAGTGGGGGTAGTAGCAGCTACTGTTCCTGCGGCTACTTGAGTTAATTTCCATTGAAAGCCTGCGGGTATATTCAGGTCTTTTACTTGAATTTCTTTTTCGGGTTGTTTACTTTCATCATAAAGGTTCTTCTCACAGGAGCTGAAAGCGAATACTCCAAATAAACAAGAAGCGAATAGAATTGTCTTCTTTTTCATAACAGCAGTGCTTGTTTTGTTAATAATAGGGTTGCTTTTAATGGGTACAAAGGTCGGGATTATTTGTAAATAAAGCAAATAAAGTTGCATATTTTATTTGAAATACTTTTATTATTTGCAAATTCTTTCCTTTTTATCTAGTTTTGGAACTGAAATAAAGTAATGTTTGAGTGATGAAAGATTATAAAGTAGACAAAGCGAGTCTCTCCGCATCCTTTTGTCAAGAGGTGTATCAGGTTGTTCGGGAAATTCCGGTAGGTAAAGTTTCTACCTATGGGGGAATTGCCGCATTATTGGGAATGCCTCAATGTTCCCGTATGGTGGGGCGTGCTTTGAAACAGATTCCGGATGATTTATCTGTGCCTTGTCACCGGGTTGTCAATGCATCGGGACGCCTTGTTCCGGGTTGGACAGAGCAGAAACAACTCTTGTTGGAAGAAGGGATCTCTTTCAAGCAAAATGGATGCGTAGACTTGAAAAAGCATCTTTGGAATTACTCCGTATCTGAATGAAATTTGCATATTTAATCTATTTTCCTTATCTTTGTGCCAACAATATGCAAGAACAGACTGTTATTTATTTATGAAAATACTGTTTTCTACTGTTCATTGAGAGGATAATCTTATCAAATTCTATTCCTTTTAAACTACTCAGTCTATCTTTTTAAACCATTTTAAAAAACGTCGGATCGTCATGTTGTCATGTGACATGATTGAACCATGCGAACATTCAACTTGTTTATCGTAAGTGAGAATGAGGAACGCGGCAGTTGAAAACAAAACAAATATTATAATCTAAACCAATATATTATATGAGTAAAATAGAAATAAAGGATTTGTACCTTATCTTTGGTCACGAGAAGCAGAAAGCACTCAAGATGTTGAAAAAAGATAAGAGTAAAGAGGAAATTCTGAAAGATACCGGTTGTACGGTAGGAGTGAAAGATGCCAATCTTTCAATTAATGAAGGAGAGTTTTTTGTGATAATGGGACTCTCGGGAAGTGGAAAATCGACATTACTGCGTTGTATCAATCGTCTGATACGTCCTACTGCCGGACAAGTGCTTGTAAACGGAGTAGATATATCTAAAATATCCGAAAAAGAGTTATTGCAAGTTCGCCGGAAAGAGTTGGCGATGGTTTTCCAGAATTTCGGTCTGTTACCTCACCGTTCCGTATTGAGCAATATCGCGTTCGGTCTCGAACTTCAGGGAGTGAAGAAAGAGGAACGTGAGAAGAAAGCGATGGAAAGTATGAAGCTTGTCGGATTGAAAGGATATGAAAATCAGATGGTGGGCGAGCTTTCCGGTGGAATGCAACAGCGTGTCGGACTGGCCCGTGCTCTGGCTAATAATCCCGAAGTGCTTTTAATGGATGAGGCTTTCTCTGCGCTCGATCCTCTGATTCGTGTGCAAATGCAGGATGAACTGCTGGCTTTGCAGTCGAAGATGAAAAAAACAATTGTCTTTATTACCCATGACTTGAGTGAAGCGATTAAACTGGGCGACCGTATTGCCATTATGAAAGACGGAGAGGTGGTGCAGGTAGGTACTTCAGAAGAAATACTGACCGAACCGGCTAACGATTATGTAGCCCGTTTTGTTGAAAACGTGGACAGGAGTAAAATTATCACCGCTTCTTCTTTAATGATTGACAAACCACTGGTGGCCCGTCTGAAGAAAGAGGGACCTGAAGTATTGATTCGTAAGATGCGTGCGAAGAATATCACCGTATTACCTGTCATAGACGCCGATGATAAACTGGTCGGAGAAGTACGTCTGAACGACCTGCTTAAGTTACGTAGCAGACAGGAAAAATCCATTGAAACGATTGTGCGTACAGAAGTACATTCTGTATTGGAGGATACAGTGTTGGAGGATATACTTCCTTTAATGACAAAGAGCAATTCGCCGGTATGGGTGATTGATGAGACGCATGAGTTTTTAGGAACAATCCCGCTTTCCTCCTTAATCATCGAAGTGACGGGGAAAGATAAAGAAGAAATAAACGAAATAATTCAAAACGCAATAGATTTATGATAAATATAGGACAATATATAGAGATGGCCATCAATTGGATGATGGTACATTTTTCCACTTTCTTTGATGCCGTGAATGCAGGCATCGGTAGTTTTATTATAGGATTCCAACACGTACTTTTTGGAATACCTTTTTATATAACCATTCTAGTGCTTGCTGCACTCGCATGGATGAAGGCAGGACGTGGTACGGCAATTTTCACCGCATTAGGATTATTACTGATTTATGGAATGGGATTTTGGGAGGCTACTATGCAAACCCTGGCTCTCGTTTTTTCATCTACCTGTCTGGCTCTGATTGTTGGTGTACCTTTAGGAGTGTGGACGGCAAACAGTCCGCGTGCAGAGAAAATACTTCGTCCTGTTCTCGACTTGATGCAGACGATGCCTGCTTTTGTTTATCTGATTCCTGCCGTTTTGTTTTTCGGATTGGGAGCAGTGCCGGGAGTGTTTGCCACCATTATCTTTGCTATGCCTCCTGTGGTCCGCCTTACTGGATTGGGAATTCGGCAAGTTCCTAAAAATGTAGTGGAAGCTTCCCGTTCGTTCGGGGCTACCCGTTGGCAGTTATTGTATAAAGTGCAGCTTCCTTTGGCGTTGCCAACCATCCTGACAGGTGTCAATCAGACAATAATGATGTCGCTTTCTATGGTTGTCATTGCTGCCATGATTGCTGCCGGTGGTCTGGGAGAAATTGTATTGAAAGGTATTACCCAAATGAAAATCGGACTTGGGTTTGAAGGTGGTATCGCAGTTGTTATTTTAGCTATCATCTTAGACCGTATCACACAAGGAATGGCAGGACGAAAAAATAAGAACTAAACGGAAAGGATAAAATACGTATGAGAATATATAAAATAGTAGGAATAGTATTGTCAGCTATACTTTTGCTGGCTTCCTGTACTAATTCAGATTTAGAGAAAAAGAAAGTAAAGATAGCCTATGCCAATTGGCTGGAAGGTATTGCCATGAGTCATTTGGCTAAGGTGGTATTGGAAGAACATGGATATGAGGTTGAACTGCAAAATGCTGACCTTGCCCCCATCTTTGTATCTATGTCAGGAAAGAAATCTGATGTCTTTCTGGATGCCTGGTTACCAATAACGATGAAAGATTATATGGATCAGTATGGAGACAGCATCGAATTTTTGGGTGAGGTATATGGAGAAGCCCGTGTAGGACTGGTTGTTCCTCAATATGTTACGATCCAGTCTATTAGTGAGCTGGAAGCTAATAAAGACCGTTTCTCTTCTGAAATAGTGGGAATTGATGCCGGAGCAGGAATTATGAAGACGACCGATAAGGCCATTGCTGCTTACGGACTTGATGGGTATACCCTCATGACTTCAAGTAGTTCCACCATGCTGGCTTCTTTGAAAAAAGCGATGGACAAAGGAGAATGGATTGTCATCACGGGGTGGACACCGCATTGGATGTTCGACCAGTTTGACTTGAAATTCTTGGATGATCCGAAGAAAGTATATGGAGACTTGGAAGAAATACATGCTATTGCATGGAAAGGATTCAGTGAGAAAGATCCGTTTGCTGCCGAATTCTTTGGCAACATCAAACTAACGACAGAAGAACTTAGCTCTTTTATGACAGCTATGAAGGATGCCCGGATGGATGAAGAAGAAATAGCCCGTAAATGGAGGGATGAACATCGGCAGTTGGTGGATAGTTGGATTCCGAAGTCAGAGAATAAATAGATTGGAGCATTGTTATTTTTAATTTTAAATATAAAATAGACATGAACTCTAGTGGGAAAAAGGGAGTATTGTTTATGTTAGACAGAGTTCATACAATAAAAAAACGGTAATCTTCTACAAGATTACCGTTTTATATTTATAGGGTATTACTATTATTCAGCACCCCAGTTTTCTCTAGCCAAACGTTTGTAGCTGTTGTAACGCCATTTAGCGTTTTCTTCAGCAGCTTTGAACAGTTCTTCAGCTTCAGCAGGATATTGTTTCATTACAGAAGCGTAACGAACTTCACCCTTCAAGAAACCTTGGAAATCTTCCCAGTTCGGTTCTTTGCTATCCAATTGGAATGGGTTCTTGCCTTCTTCTTCCAAAGCCGGGTTGTAACGCCACAAGTGCCAGTAACCGCACTTAACAGCTTTTTCTTCTTCTTCTTGGCTCTTACCCATACCTGCTTTCAGACCGTGGTTGATACATGGAGCATAAGCGATAATCAAAGATGGTCCCGGATATGCTTCAGCTTCACGGATAGCTTTCAGAGTTTGAGCTTGGTCAGCACCCATAGCGATCTGTGCAACATATACATAACCGTAAGTAGTAGCCATCAGACCGAGGTCTTTCTTACGTACGCGCTTACCAGCAGCAGCGAACTTAGCGATAGCACCTACCGGAGTAGCTTTAGAAGACTGACCACCTGTGTTAGAGTAAACTTCAGTATCCAGAACGAGGATGTTAACGTCCTTACCGGAAGCGATTACATGGTCAAGACCACCGTAACCGATATCGTAAGAAGCACCGTCACCACCAATGATCCACTGGCTGCGTTTTACAAGATATTGTTGCAGTTCAGCGATTTGTTTGCAGTGGTTACATTTATCCTTGTTAGCTTCAACAACCGGAATGATCTTAGCAGCCAATTCCTTAGTCTTGTCCGCATCCAGCATATTGTTGATCCATTCAGCGAACAGTTCTTTTACTTCAGCAGGAGTGCAATCAGCAGCAATAGCCTCGTTCATCACTTTCACGAGACGAGCACGCATCTTTTCGTTAGCCAGTTCCATACCCAAACCGAATTCACAGAAGTCTTCGAACAGTGAGTTAGCCCAAGCAGGACCGTGTCCGTTTTCGTTTGTAGTATACGGAGTAGAAGGAACAGAACCAGAGTAGATAGAAGAACATCCGGTAGCGTTAGCAACCATTTCACGGTCACCGAACAATTGAGAAATCAATTTCACGTATGGAGTTTCACCACAACCAGAGCAAGCGCCGGAGAACTCAAACAACGGAGTAGCGAACTGTGAGTTCTTCACGTTAGCCTTGATATCAACAAGATGTTGTTTAGTCTTCACGTTTTCAGCACAGTAAGTCCAGTTTTCAGCTTGAGCCAATTGGCTTTCGAGGTGTTTCATTGTCAATGCTTTGCCACCCTTCTTCGGATTACCCGGACAGATGTCGGCACAGTTACCGCAACCCAGACAGTCGAGAACGTCCACCTGGATACGGAATGTCATACCGTCGAATGCTTTACCTACAGCTTTCAGTTGTTCGAACTTAGCACCCTTCTGCTCTTCAGCGTCGAGTACGAACGGACGGATAGAAGCGTGAGGACAAACGTATGCACACTTGTTACACTGGATACAGTTTTCCGGATTCCATTCAGGAACGAATGCAGCTACACCACGTTTTTCGTATTTAGCAGTACCTTGATACCAAGTACCGTCTTCGATACCCTTGAATGCAGATACCGGCAACAAGTCACCGTCTTGTGCATTGATCGGACGAACTACTTCGTTGATGAATGCAGGATCGTTGTTTTCAGCTTTTGCGTCATCCGGAAGGTTAGCCCAAGCAGGATCAACAGCCAAAGTCTTGTATTCACCACCACGGTCAACGGCAGCATAGTTCTTGTTAACAACGTCTTCACCCTTCTTGCCGTAAGACTTAACGATGAATTTCTTCATCTGCTCAACAGCTTGTTCTACAGGAATAACGCCTGTGATACGGAAGAATGCAGATTGAAGGATTGTGTTGGTACGGTTACCCAAACCAATTTCCAGTGCAATCTGTGTTGCGTTGATATAGTATACAGAAATGTTGTTCTGTGCGAAATATTTCTTAACCTTGTTAGGCAGGTTCTTAGCCAGTTCTTCACCTTCCCAAATTGTGTTTAATAAGAAAGAACCGTTCTTACGCAAACCACGAGTTACATCGTACATGTGCAGGTAAGCCTGAACGTGACAAGCAACGAAGTTCGGAGTATTTACCAGATAAGTAGAACGGATTGGATTGTCACCGAAACGCAAGTGAGAACAAGTGAAACCGCCCGACTTCTTAGAGTCATAAGAGAAGTAAGCCTGGCAGTGTTTGTCAGTGTTGTCACCGATAATCTTTACAGAGTTCTTGTTAGCACCTACTGTACCGTCAGCACCCAAACCGTAGAATTTAGCTTCGAACATACCTTCGCCGCCTAAAGCGATTTCTTCTTTTTGAGGAAGAGAAGTGAAAGTAACGTCGTCTACGATACCGATAGTGAAGTGGTTCTTCGGCATTGGCATAGCCAAGTTTTCGAATACTGAAAGGATTTGAGCAGGAGTAGTATCTTTTGAACCCAAACCGTAGCGACCGCCAACGATAACCGGAGCATTTTCTGCACCGTAGAAGCAGTCTTTAACGTCAAGGTAAAGAGGTTCGCCGTTAGCACCCGGTTCTTTAGTACGGTCAAGAACTGCGATAGTCTTAGCAGTCTTAGGTACAGCAGCCAGGAAGTGTTTAGCAGAGAACGGACGATACAGGTGTACGGCAACCATACCCACTTTTTCGCCGTTTGCTACCAGGTAGTCGATAGCTTCGCGGGCAGCTTCTGTTACAGAACCCATAGCGATAATTACGCGTTCTGCATCTTCTGCACCATAGTAATCGAACAAACCGTATTTACGACCTGTGATCTTAGAAATTTCATTCATGTATTCTTCTACGATAGCAGGAACTGCTTCATAGTAGTTGTTGCATGATTCACGATGTTGGAAGAAATGGTCAGGATTTTCAGCCATACCACGAGCTACCGGTTTCATCGGGTTCAGTGCGCGGGCACGGAATTCAGCCAAAGCTTCCTGGTCGATCAGCGGAGCAAGATCATCATTTTCCAACATTTCAATCTTTTGGATTTCGTGAGATGTACGGAAACCATCGAAGAAGTTCATGAACGGAACGCGAGATTTGATGGTAGCCAAGTGAGCAACACCAGCCAAATCCATAACTTCCTGTACAGAGCCTTCAGCCAACATAGCAAAGCCAGTCTGACGAGCTGACATTACGTCTTGGTGGTCACCGAAGATACACAATGCGTGAGAAGCCAATGTACGAGCAGACACATGGAATACGCAAGGCAAGAACTCACCGGCAATTTTGTACATGTTAGGGATCATCAGGAGAAGACCCTGGGAAGCAGTGTAAGTAGTAGTCAACGCACCAGCCTGAAGAGAACCGTGAACTGCACCGGCAGCACCACCTTCAGATTGCATTTCCTGTACTAATACTGTTTCGCCGAAGATGTTCTTACGTCCTGCGGCAGCCCATTCGTCTACGTACTCAGCCATAGTCGAAGAAGGAGTGATGGGGTAGATAGCTGCTACTTCAGAGAACATATACGAGATATGCGCTGCAGCTTGGTTACCATCACAAGTGATGAATTTCTTCTGTTTAGTCATAACTAAATTAAATATTTAAGTAAATAAATCTTTTAATATAAAAAGCCGAACATCCAGAGAGGTATCTGGTTGCCCCGACCTATTTCAGCCTTATGCAACGCGTACGTTACATTCGGATTGTTCTTGATCTTTGCGCCTTCCTGGCAAATTTTGAACGGCATTACTTCGTCTACCATAAAAGAGACGTTTTTATCTCCTTTATGTACCTTATGGTCTTTCCATAAAGAATTTGCAAAGAATGTGTCGAGCACATCCTGCTCTTCCACTTTCACCGGATAGATGGAATACATCAGGTTGGAGTTGTGCATCATTATCTTTGAAGGTTTTTTAGGGAATTCTTCCCCTTTCGGATAAACCAGATTAATGAGTCGCGCATCTGCCAGATACTTGATATAGTTCATCACCGTGGCGCGAGATGTCTGTATGTCGCTTGCCAGTTGGCTCACATTTGGAGCTTTCGGCCCGTCGACAGCGAGCAAATATAGCAATTTTTTTATCTTTGAAAGATATTTCAGTTCAATTTGTTTGATGAGAAGTATATCTACTTCCACCATCATGTTCATCGTTTTCAGCAGATTCTCCGAAAAGTTACGTTTTTCAAGGAAGAACGGATAGAATCCGTGGTGCAGATAATCCTGAAAATAATCCAACGGACGGACTTTGGAGAGTACTCCTTTGGCAATCTGTTCGTGAGTGCTAAGAATTTCTTCGAGGCTATATGCCCTGAATTTCATGCCTGTTTGCAAGTTTAGGAATTCACGGAAAGAGAATCCACGCAGGTTATAGCTCTTGGCGATATCACGTAATTCAAGATTTTCTTCTTTCAGTCGCATCACGGACGAGCCGGTGAAGACAATTTTCAGGTTAGGAAAACGGTCGTAACACATGCGTAACTCTTTGCTCCATTCCGGATGTTTGAACACCTGGTCGATCAACAATACTTTTCCGCCACGTTTCTGAAATTCGTTGGCGAAGTCTACAATGCTGTGGCCCGAGAAATAGAAGTTGTTCATGTTGATGAACAGACAGGAACGGTCGTTCCCGAATTTCTCTTTGGCGTATTGGAGAAGGAAAGTGGTTTTTCCTACGCCACGTGTCCCTTTGATACCAATCAGGCGGTCGCTCCAATCGATCTCGTCCATGAGATCGCGGCGAACGGGGGCATTGGTGTGCTCAACGAGGTAGGCGTGTGTGCGGTAGAATGATTCCATTTCAGTTCTTTGTTTTTCGGGTGGCAAATATACTGCTTTTTTTAGGATTTGCAAAGTAGAGATGGCAAAATTGTGTGTTTAATTCCAACTTTCTGCTTATTGTAGTCATTCCTGACTATTTCCTGTATATATTTGCAGAATAAAGTTTTGAATTCATTTGAAATGACAAAAAAGGCTCTTTATATATTCAATCCGGAACATGACTTGGCGTTGGCTAGCGGTGAAACGAACTATATGGCTCCGGCTTCGGCCAGACGTATGGCTTCCGAGTTGGCTTTGCTTCCGATGTGGTATGTAGAGGAGGGGAGTGCTGTATTAGCTTCTTCCGCCTATAATCTCGGCTATGTGAAGAAGATACAGGAATTATTAGGACTTTCGGTTGATTTGATGACAGAGCCGGAACTTGCTATTGAACCGAATTTGGATATTCGTCCTTGGGGGTGGGATGTAGCTTTGCGGAAACGGCTTTCAGGGCTGGGCGTGGATGAAGCCCTGTTGCCTTCTATGGAGCAATTAAACGGTCTGCGGGAATACTCCCATCGTTCTAAAGCCGTCTCATTGCTTCCGGAATTACAACTGAATGAATATTTCTGCGGAGAATCTTATTATTTGAAGACACAAGAAGAATGGAAAACCTTTGTGGAAGAGCGGGAATGCTGCCTGTTGAAAGCTCCGCTTTCGGGAAGCGGTAAAGGCTTGAACTGGTGTAAAGGCATATTTACTCCTTTTATATCCGGTTGGTGTACGCGTGTGGCTGCTTCGCAGGGTGGAATCATTGCGGAACCTATATATAATAAGGTAGAAGACTTTGCCATGGAGTTTTATTCCGATGGTACAGGTGAAGTGACATTTATGGGATATTCCCTCTTCCATACCGGAAAGAGTGGAATGTATGAAGGGAATCGTTTGCTTTCTAATGAGGCAATCTGGAAACAACTTTCGCAATATGTCCCTTCAAAGGTTCTGACGGATTTGGAGAACTGTTTGAAATATAGACTTTCTGCGTTGGTAGGAACCGTTTATAAAGGTTATCTTGGGGTTGATATGATGATTTGTCGGTTTCCGGAAAATGAAAAGCCGGTTTTTCGGATTCATCCCTGTGTGGAAATTAATCTGCGCATGAATATGGGAGTTGTTGCGCGTTTTTTATATGACCGTTATGTACGTTCTGGTTCAACAGGGCGTTTTGTGATTGATTATCATCCTTCGGAAGGTGAAGCCTTGCAGGAACATGAACGAATGTCCGCAACTTATCCGTTGGAAATCAGGGAAGGTAGAGTGTACTCCGGTTATTTACCTTTGGTTCCTGTTCATAGGAGAAGTTGCTATCGCGCATGGATATGGGTAACTCCTGATAATATTTAACTTTATCTGTTCACACCAGCCAGCGACTGATATTGCGTTTTTCCGCACTGAACTCCACCCCGATCTTTATCACTTCACGTCCGTCTGCCTGATACGGTATCAGATAGCCTTTATCGTCGATCTGCTTCAATGCCGCTTCTGCTGTGTCATGCAGCTTGAATTCGAAGACATAGATATATTTAGGTGTTTTCACTACGGCATCTGCACGACCGCGGGCGCTGCGTACTTCGGCATCGGTGAACTGTCCCATAAGTTTGAAGACAATATAGAAAACTACTTGGTAGTGACGCTCTGTCTGCTCGTTCAATTCGTAGGTGAAATCGGCAAAGAAGGCTTGCAGGCGGGTAAGAAAGGCATCGTAGTCTCCCGAACGAAGTTCTTGTACAAACTTGCCGATGTAAAATCCTTGGTCACTGTTTCTCACTCCGGTGTAAAATGGAACCAGGAAATTAATGAAGCCGTAGCGGACTTCATCATTAGGAAATTGCAATAGATAGTTACCAAATTCCCTATCGAAATCTTTTATCGTCAGATAGCCACTTTGGTAAATCAACGGAATCGGGTTATTGGAATCTACACGATATTCGGAGAACATGGAAGACGGTGCTTCGATCCCGTCAAGCAAAGTACGCAGGTCGTATTCGGTTTCTTGCAGCATCTCGACGAGGAAAGTCGGTGTGCCGGTCTGGAACCAGTAATTGTCGAACACTTTTGATTTCAGGACATTCAGTACACTGAACGGGTTGAAGATACCTACTGAATTAATGCAAAAATGATAGCCATCGTAGAGACGTGTCATTCGTTGTACCGCGTCATCATAAGAAATGGAATTATTGGCTGCAAGTATCTTGATTTCCGGTTGGAAGGTATCCAATAATTCTTGAAGAGTGATGCCGCAAAGGGTTCCGTAATCGGGCCATAAAGTGATGTCCTGCAACTGGTTGAGGTCACTGAATACACTTACTTGTGAGAATTTCGTCACTCCTGTGAGGAAGACGAAACGCAGGTAGCGGTCGGCACTTTTCAATACTCCGTAAAAGGCTTTCAGGGTTTTACGGTATTCATCCAGTAAGACATCATTACCTAAAGCTTGCAACAGAGGTTTGTCGTATTCGTCTACCAGGACTACGACGCTGCTACCGGTTTGTTCGTAGGCACGACGGATGACACCGGAGAAACGACCGGAAAGAGTGTTCTCGTCTATTCCTTTGCCATATTGGATTTCCCATAAGGTGAGTTGACGGCTGAGGATATCATAAAGTCTTTCCGGAGAATCGTACTTCTCGGCATTTAAATCCAGATGCAGCACAGGATGCTTTTCCCATTTCGTTTCCAGTTTTTCAATGGCAAGCCCTTCGAAGAGTTCTTTCTTTCCTTCAAAGTAGGCTTCAAAGGTAGAGAGAAGAAGACTTTTACCAAAACGGCGTGGACGACTCAGGAAGTATGGAGTAGATGTATAAGCTATTTTCCATACAAGCTCTGTTTTATCTACATATAGATAATCGCCCTTACGAAGTTTCTCAAAGGTCTGTATCCCGATAGGGAGTTTACGAAGCAGGTCATTCATTGTTATTTTCCTTTTAGTGGTTCAAAGATAATCATTATTTTCGTAATATTTCGTTTTCAATATCTCAAAGAACGGGCGTTATAATTTTGTTTAACTGGAAAATTATCATTTAGCTCATTCTTGCACGGTTTTCACCACAGAGGACACGGAGGACACAGAGGTGAATTTGTTTTATGACTTACGGTTGTGACCCTAATTTTAATGCGTAATCCTCCTCTATAAAGTTGAAAAAAC
>NZ_JAJKHN010000114.1:0-16580 GCF_020982715.1 Bacteroides sp. 1_1_30 | reverse complement strand
TGCTTAAAGATACAAAAAAGGCAACTAACTCGCAATGAATTAGTTGCCTTAAATTTTATTATTTTAGGAATATCCCTGAATAACAAAACGGTGAACGCTAGTTTAATACTAATGTTCACCGTTTTATTTATAATCAATCACACCCCAAAAGGCATAATTATCATTCATTCGTTTACACCGAAGATATATTTATCACACAAGCCCTTTGGAAGAAAGGTAACGTTCTGCCTCCAAGGCAGCCTTACATCCACTTCCCGCGGCTGTAATAGCCTGACGATAATGCGGATCGGCCACATCTCCCGCTGCAAAAACTCCGGGCACTTTCGTACGAGGACTATCACCGTCTGTAATAATATAACCTACTTCGTCCGTATCGATATACTCTTTAAATATTTCAGTATTCGGTTGATGTCCGATAGCCAGGAAGAAACCGTCGATAGGTAAATTATAACGTTCTTCGTCCGGTTCACCCCAACGTTTCACCAAGTTTACACCCTCTACGCCATTGTCACCAAACAAACCAACTGCATTGTGTTCAAAAAGAACTTCAATCTTCTCGTGGTTCATGACACGTTCCTGCATAATCTTCGATGCACGCAGGAAAGGTTTACGAACGATCAGATATACCTTGGATGCAAGACCGGCAAGATAAACCGCTTCTTCACAAGCAGTATCACCTCCACCAACTACAGCAACCACTTTCTTACGATAGAAAAATCCGTCACAAGTAGCACAAGCGCTTACACCCATTCCGGCATATTTCTTTTCATCCTCCAGTCCCAGATATTTAGCAGTTGCCCCGGTAGCAATAATCAATGATTCCGTTTCAATCACTTTATCACCGTCAATTGTTATTTTATAAGGAGCTTTGCTTAAATCTGCTGCCGTAGCGATACCAAAACGAATATCTGTTCCGAAACGGCTTGCCTGTGCACGCAAATCTTCCATCAACTGCGGACCACTGATACCTTCCGGATAACCGGGAAAGTTTTCTACATCTGTCGTAGTAGTCAACTGGCCGCCCGGCTGCAATCCTTCATATAGTACCGGACATAAATTTGCACGTCCTGCGTAAATCGCTGCCGTATATCCGGCAGGTCCTGAACCTATAATCAGGCATTTCACTTTTTCTATTTCTGCCATTTTAATTTATCTTTATTGTTTTGTTATAAAAACATGTTATCTCAAATCTATCACCTCTGCATTGGGATATTGTTTTTTATCAAAAGTAAAAACACGATCCGTATAATTCTGCCCCGTCTGATAACTTGTAACGGTTATCTCATTACGTGTCTGCTGTCCACGCTGCTGAAGCAAAATATATAGAGGTTCATAAGTGTCCTTCGTCACAAAAAGAGTGATACGTTCCAACTCCTGTTTCTTATCCCTGGCAGTCAGAACGACTTCCCAAACGGATTTTCCACGAAATGTTTTGGTTGCCCCCAACTTGTAAAAGAATCCTTTCTGATACATATACAGAAAGGTATACGGATTTATCTGCTGCAACTCTTCCTGCGTCGGATTACTGACATTCACTTCATCATTCTTTGTCACATAACTCCATTGCGTTTTTCCGTCAAACCAAGTGATGATATCAGATGTTTTCAGTACGAATTTCTCTCCTTTCAACTGAATTGTTCCGTTTTCAGCACCTTCTACCAAGCCGTTTGCCACAGCCTTTACAGTAAAATCAGCCTTCACGCCACCAGCTTTACGAAACGCCTCTGCCGTTTTGTCAAGAATGACTTTAGCCTGGGACTGCTGTTGTTGAGCAATCACAGGCAAAGACAGTAAAGCTATTAAAACACTAAAAATGTACTTTCTCATTTGATTAATAAACGAACTGTTACTGTAAATTGTTCAATCGCATTTCAAGATCATTATCGTCAATACACAACACGTCACGCGCCTTACTACCTTGCGTAGGCCCAACAATTCCGGCTTTCTCCAATTGATCCATTATACGCCCGGCACGATTATAGCCAATCGCAAATTTACGCTGAATCAATGAAGTGGAACCTTGCTGATGAATAACAACCAACCGGGCCGCATCTTCAAACAACGGATCGAGACGTCCCATATCAATATCCCCTACTTCACTATTACTATCTTCACTCACATATTCGGGCAGGAAGAACGGAGTAGGATAACCTTGCTGACGGGCAATGAATTTTGTAATCTCTTCTACTTCCGGCGTATCGATAAAGGCACACTGTACACGTACCGGATCAGCTCCCTGCAAGAAGAGCATATCCCCCTTACCAATCAGACGGTTAGCACCCGGACGGTCAAGAATAGTACGAGAGTCCATCATGGCAGATACACGGAAAGCGATACGCGCCGGGAAGTTGGCTTTAATCGTACCCGTAATGATATTGGTAGTCGGACGCTGTGTAGCAATAATCATGTGAATACCAACAGCACGTGCCAACTGCGCAATACGGGCAATCGGAAGTTCCACTTCCTTACCGGCAGTCATAATCAAATCTCCGAACTCATCAATAACCACTACGATATACGGCATAAACTTATGCCCCTTTTCCGGATTCAGACGACGGTTGATAAACTTCTCATTATATTCTCTGACATTACGTACATGCGCCATCTTCAGCAGGTCATAACGGGTATCCATCTCTACACAAACAGAGTTCAGGGTTTGTACAACCTTTGTTACGTCTGTAATAATAGGTTCGCCTCCATCAGGAAGTTTGGCCAGGAAATGATTTTCAATCACCGAATAGATGCTGAATTCTACTTTCTTCGGGTCGACCAGTACAAATTTCAATTCTGCCGGATGCTTCTTATATAATAAGGAAGTAATAATAGCATTCAAACCTACTGACTTACCCTGACCGGTTGCACCCGCCACCAATACGTGCGGCATCTTGCAAAGGTCGAACATAAAGACTTCATTCGTGATGGTCTTACCCAATACAATAGGCAGATCATATTTGGATTCCTGGAATTTCTTACTTCCGATCACACTTTGTCCGGAAACGATCTTCGGATTCTTGTTCGGCACTTCAATACCGATTGTTCCTTTACCCGGTATCGGAGCGATGATACGGATACCGTCAGCAGAAAGGCTTAATGCAATATCATCCTCCAAACCACGGATTTTAGAAATACGTACTCCTTGCTCCGGAGTGATTTCGTATAGAGTTACCGTAGGTCCTACCGTTGCTTTAATCGTACTGATTTCGATTCCGAAACTGCGCAATGTATTGATGATACGATCTTTGTTTGCATTTTGTTCGTCCATGTCAATCGTCGGATCATCATTTTCGAAATGCTTCATCAGGTCGATAGTCGGGAAGCGGTAGTTTTCCAAATCCTTAGTAGGATTATAAGGTTCGAGTTCCGGTCCCTCATATTCTTCTTCAGAAGCAGCAGATTCTACTTCAAACCCGGGTTCCGCCTCTTCCAAAGGTTCGTCCTGTACAGCGGGAACAGGGTTGGAAACAGTCGGTTCAAACACCATTGTCACTCCTTCACTTTCATCAGACAAAGGAGACTCTTCCGGCTCCGGCTGGTTGACAGGGAACTCATTTTCGGGTTCTTCAGCTTGTATATCCATCACTGGTGCCGGAGGAGGTGTCTGTTTATACGTCCGTTTCAAATTGAACTCCACTTCCTGCGGTTGGGAAGTCGTGAATTCCTGATCGCCTTCTCCTTCCGGGGTGACTTCTTCCTTCTCTTTCTTTTCGCGTTTTAGGAAGCTCAACGCAAAAAGTTTACGCAACCAAATAACAGTACGCGCACTTATATATATGAAGAAACAGATAGCAGTTATCAACAGGATCATCCATACACCAGGTACTCCTACTTGTGAGATTAACCAACGACTGACATTGTATCCGTGCATACCGCCCAGATAAATGAAAGAATCCTGATAATGATCCATAAAAGCAAATCCAAAGAATATGGAGAACCAGACTAATAAAAGCGTGCAACCAATAAACCACTTCCACAAGCGGACCACACGTACACGCATCAACTTCAATCCTGCCACTGCCAGAAAAACAAGTATAAAGAAAGAGGAAATGCCGAAACAGTCGTTTATCAGATAGCTTGCCAACTGCGCTCCACGTGAACCGGCATAATTCTTCACCTGATTATTAACAGCCGCCAAATCCGCCGAACTACCGCTATCGATAATACTTTGATCGGCAGCCCCCGTAAAGAAGAAGGAAGAAAAAGCCAACAACAGGTAAACGGAAAAGATGACCAGCATCAATCCAATCACAAAATGAACAGTTTCATTCTTACATACAGCCACAATTTTACTGGGGGAAGAGGGAGTGCTTTCTGCCTCCTTATCTAATTTCTTCTTTGCCATGAGTCTTTTATTCTATTTTTATAAAACTGGAATGAGATTCTAAGCCGCAAAAATAATAAAAAAATAACGAGCACTACGCTCATTCAATCCTTTTTCTTACCTTTGCGTTTCAAATCAATATAGATCATGGAAAAAGAAAGCCAAACGATATTTGATAAGAACGTAATTGAGTTCGTTACAGTAGCCGCCGAATTTTGTGCATTTCTCGAACGTGCCGAACGCATGAAGTGTAGTACTTTCGTTGACACATCATTAAAAATACTCCCCCTGCTCTACCTCAAAGCATCTATGCTACCCAAATGTGAGACGATTGGGGACGAGGCACCCGAAACGTATGTCACAGAAGAGATTTACGAAATTCTGCGTATTAATCTTTCAGGATTGATGGGTGACAAGGATGATTATCTGGACGTATTCGTGCAAGATATGGTTTATAGCGACCAGCCTATCAAGAAATCAATATCGGAAGATTTGGCTGACATTTATCAGGATATTAAAGATTTCATATTTGTCTTCCAACTGGGACTGAACGAAACAATGAATGATTCATTGGCTATCTGCCAGGAAAACTTCGGTACACTGTGGGGACAGAAACTGGTAAACACGCTACGCGCCCTTCATGACGTGAAATACAACCAAGAAGAAGAGGAAGAGAATGGTAATGAAGAAGGATTTTACGAACCAAGCGACGACAACGATTGTTGTGAAGAAGAAGGCTGTCATTGCCACGACGATGATTGCCACTGTCACGAAGACGGTTGCCATTGCCACGATGATGAATAAAAATAGAAATGATTGTAAGAAGAACCATAGATAAAGATGAACTAAAAGAACTCCCGAAAACTGTTTTTCCGGGACGTATTTACGTTATCCAGTCGGAAGCTGAAACGGAAAAAGCAGTAGCTTACCTCCAATCCAGATCTGTGATAGGCATTGACAGTGAAACGCGTCCTTCCTTTACCAAAGGACAATCGCACAAAGTAGCACTCCTCCAGATTTCTTCTGAAGAATGTTGTTTCCTATTCCGGCTCAACATGACGGGATTGACCCAGCCATTGGTTGACTTATTAGAAAACCCGGCTGTAATCAAAGTGGGTCTTTCACTGAAAGATGACTTTATGATGCTGCACAAACGCGCACCTTTCACTCAACAAAGCTGTATCGAGTTGCAGGACTATGTGCGCCAATTCGGTATACAGGACAAAAGTCTGCAAAAGATTTATGCCATCTTATTCAAAGAAAAAATATCCAAATCACAGCGCTTGTCCAACTGGGAAGCTGATGTATTGAGCGACGGGCAGAAACAATATGCCGCCACGGATGCATGGGCTTGCCTCAACATCTATAATCTGTTGCAAGAGCTGAAACAGACAGGAGATTGGGAAATAGCTGCCCTCCCACCTGCTCCCAAGGAAAGGGAAGAAGTCACTACCGGCCCTATAAGTAACCAGCAGTCATAGACGATAAATGATAAGTGATAAATAATAAAATAAGTAATTAATAACCAATAACAAAACTATCTCAATCCTCCTCTCCCTGGGAGAAGGTTAGGGAAAGGCTATATTATGCATAAAGTATATCTAAAACCCGGTAAAGAAGATTCTCTTAAGAGATTCCACCCCTGGATTTTTTCCGGTGCTATCGCCCGTTTTGACGGAGAGCCCGATGAAGGTGAAGTTGTAGAAGTATACACCTCCAAAAAAGAATTTATTGCCGAAGGACATTTCCAGATCGGAAGTATTGCTGTGCGCGTACTGTCTTTCCATCAGGAACCTATCGATCACGGTTTTTGGAAACGCAAACTGGAAATAGCATACGATATGCGTCGCAGTATCGGCATCGCCACCAATCCGACCAACAACACTTACCGGCTTGTTCATGGTGAAGGAGACAATCTCCCCGGACTGGTTATTGACGTTTATGCCAAAACTGCAGTCATGCAGGCACACTCTGCAGGAATGCACGTAGACCGCATGACAATTGCCGAAGCTTTATCCGAAGTAATGGGCGACAAGATCGAGAATATCTATTATAAATCAGAAACAACTCTTCCTTTTAAAGCAGATCTTTTCCCCGAAAACGGTTTTCTGAAAGGAGGAAGCAGTGATAATATCGCGCAAGAATATGGTTTGCAGTTCCATGTAGACTGGCTGAAAGGTCAAAAGACCGGATTCTTTGTAGACCAGCGCGAAAATCGTTCTTTACTGGAACGTTATGCCAAAGACCGCTCGGTACTGAATATGTTCTGCTATACCGGCGGATTCTCATTCTATGCCATGCGCGGAGGTGCAAAGCTCGTCCACTCTGTCGACAGCTCTGCCAAAGCAATTGATCTGACTAATAAAAATGTAGAACTGAACTTCCCCGGTGATTCCCGCCACGAGGCTTTTGCCGAGGACGCTTTCAAATATCTCGACCGCATGGGCGACCAGTATGATTTAATCATTCTCGACCCGCCCGCATTTGCCAAACACAAAGACGCCCTGCGGAATGCTTTACAAGGTTATCGCAAACTGAATGCCAAAGCATTCGAGAAAATCAAACCGGGCGGCATCTTGTTTACTTTCTCTTGTTCGCAAGTAGTAAGCAAGGACAATTTCCGTACTGCCGTATTTACCGCAGCAGCCATGTCAGGACGTAGTGTACGCATCCTACATCAACTGACTCAACCCGCCGACCATCCGGTAAACATCTACCATCCTGAAGGAGAATACCTGAAAGGCCTGGTACTCTATGTAGAATAACCGGATTCACCACGGATTACACGGATTAACACAGATTTTTATCACAAAGTCATGCAGGGGTTCCACAGGGTGGTACAGGGTTTCACGGAGTCCTTTTCCTTTTCTAAGATGAGAACAGAGAATCCGGATATGATGATTGATTGATAAAAATCTGTGTTAATCCGTGTAATCTGTGGTGAAACAGAAGGGCAGTAACAGAAAAATGGAGGATTCAAAGTTAATTAGAGTTAATAAATAGAAGATTTTCGAGAAAACATCATGTTGTATAACATAAACCATCTATCTTTGCACTGTGTTTTTCATGGTATTAGATTTAAGGTTAACAAAGATTGGCTGTCTGGGATAGATAGCCTTCTTTTTTTTATACCCCCTTCATTTGTTTTTTCACGACCAAATCTCTTCTTTTCTTCGCATTTATGCCATTTTTATCCCCTTTTTATCAAATTACTAGTCTACCTATTCAATGAAAATATTATATTTGCAAGGTTTATGAACGTGAAGAGAAACACAAATTAAAAAAGTCATGAGTATAAAAGTTCGTTTGATTATTATGAACTTCCTGCAATTCTTTGTATGGGGGTCCTGGTTAATATCACTAGGTGGCTATATGGGAAGAGAACTTCATTTCGAAGGAGGACAGATCGGAGCCATTTTCGCTACTATGGGGATTGCCTCTTTGGTAATGCCGGGTATTATTGGTATCATTGCCGATAAATGGTTTAATGCAGAACGTTTATACGGGCTTTGCCATATCGCAGGAGCCGGATGCCTCTTCTACGCTTCTACCGCAACAGGATACGACCAGATGTATTGGGCCATGTTACTCAACTTGTTGGTATACATGCCCACGCTATCCCTCGCTAACACTGTATCGTACAATGCACTGGAACAATATAAATGTGACCTGATTAAAGACTTCCCTCCCATCCGTGTATGGGGAACGATCGGTTTTATCTGTGCCATGTGGGCGGTCGACCTTACCGGGTTTAAGAATTCAAGTGCACAGCTTTATGTAGGCGGTGCTTCCGCGTTACTGCTCGGGCTTTATTCTTTCACCCTTCCCGCTTGCCGACCAGCTAAATCAGAAAACAAATCATGGCTCTCCGCTTTCGGTCTGGATGCGCTGGTGTTATTCAAGAAAAAGAAGATGGCTATTTTCTTCCTTTTCTCCATGCTTTTAGGTGCAGCATTGCAGATTACAAATACTTATGGTGATCTTTTCTTAAGTAGCTTTGCCAGCATCCCCGAATATGCAGAATCATTCGGAGTGAAACATTCGGTAATCCTGCTGTCCATCTCGCAGATGTCGGAAACACTGTTTATTCTTGCCATACCTTTCTTCCTGCGCCATTTCGGAATCAAGCAAGTCATGCTAATCAGTATGTTTGCCTGGGTGTTCCGGTTTGGGCTGTTCGGCTTCGGAGATCCGGGATCGGGACTATGGATGCTGATCCTTTCCATGATCGTTTATGGTATGGCCTTTGATTTCTTCAACATTTCCGGTTCATTGTTTGTTGAACAAGAAGCCAATTCCTCCATCCGTGCCAGTGCACAAGGGTTGTTCTTTATGATGACCAACGGACTGGGAGCCATCATTGGCGGATATGCCAGCGGTGCGGTAGTAGATGCATTCTCTGTGTATGCTGACGGCAGACTGGTGAGTCGCGAATGGATGGATATCTGGCTGATATTCGCAGCATACGCGCTGGTGATCGGCATCCTGTTTGCCTTGGTATTCAAGTACAAACACCAGCAGGAGAGTAAAACAAATTAAGTAAAAGAGAACGATGGACAAAAAGGTAGAATTACAAGTTATAAATATCACGAACAGCCAGGCGCAAGTAGGCGCATTTGCTATGCTATTAGGCGAAGTGGACGGTGAACGACAACTGCCTATCATCATCGGTCCCGCGGAAGCCCAGGCTACCGCTTTATATCTGAAGGGAGTAAAGACACCCCGTCCATTGACACACGATCTGTTTACAACAAGCCTCACCATACTGGGAGCCAGTCTGATACGTGTGTTAATTTACAAAGCAAAGGATGGTATTTTTTACTCCTATATTTACCTTAAGAAAGACGAAGAGATTATACGTATTGACGCACGGACTTCAGACGCCATTGCCTTGGCAGTGCGTGCCGACTGTCCAATTCTTATTTATGAATCTATTCTTGAACAGGAATGTCTTCACATGTCGTCGGAAGAAAGAACCCGTTCTGAAGAAACAGATAATGACGAAGAGGCTGAAGAAGAACATGATTTGCCGGGTGCTACTTCCAGAACGCTTGAGGAAGCACTGGAACAGGCTATCAAAGATGAGAATTATGAATTAGCCGCCCGGATACGTGACCAAATCAACTCAAGAAATAAAAACCAGTAAGTAACATTATGCACGTATTTTATACTCCCGATATACAGAAAAGCAACGAACTTCCCGAAGAGGAAGCACAACATTGTACCCGCGTTCTGCGATTAGGTATCGGAGATGAAATCACTCTTACGGACGGTAAGGGGAACTTCTACAAAGCTGAAATTACTGTTGCGACCAACAAACGTTGTTTTGTAACGATCAAAGAAACGATTTTTCAGGAACCTTTATGGCCGTGCCATTTACACATTGCCATGGCACCGACGAAGAACATGGACCGTAACGAATGGTTTGCAGAGAAAGCTACCGAAATCGGATTTGACGAACTGACTTTCCTCAACTGCCGTTTCTCGGAACGTAAAGTCATCAAGACCGAACGGATTGAAAAGATTCTTGTATCAGCAATCAAACAATCTCTCAAGGCACGGTTGCCTAAATTGAATGAGATGATCGAATTCGATCCGTTCATCAGACAGGAGTTCAAAGGACAGAAGTTTATCGCCCACTGTTATGAAGGTGAAAAACCTTTATTAAAGAATGTCCTGAAACCCGGAGAAGACGCCCTTGTCCTGATAGGTCCCGAAGGAGATTTCAGTGAAGAAGAAGTCAAGAAAGCCATCGAACAGGGATTTGTTCCGATCAGTTTGGGCAAATCACGACTCCGTACGGAAACAGCGGCACTGGTGGCCTGCCATACGCTGAATCTACAAAATCAATAATTCTGAATCAATGATTATACAACTTTTAAATAACATAAGTATGGCAAAGAAAACGATTTCACGACTCTCGGTACTGGCAGTACTGATTGTTTTTCTGGCAGCATGTTCCAAAACATCGGAGTATACCAATGTGATACCGGCTGACGCCTCGGTAGTTGCCTCTATCAACCTCAAATCCCTTGCAAGTAAAGCGGGATTGGATGATAAAGAGAATGAAGCTGCGAAACAAAAAGTACTGGAAGCACTGAAAAGCGGAATGAATGCCGCTACCTTCCAACAACTGGAAAAGGTCATGAAGAATCCGGGTGAATCGGGAATCGATGTCGAATCTCCATTCTATGTATTCTCATCCTCTTCTTTCCCTTACCCTACTGTTGTAGGTAAAGTGAACAACGAGGACAATCTTCATGCTTCACTCGACGTGATGGCTAAAGAACAAATCTGCCAGCCGATAAGCGAAGCTGACGGCTACAGTTTTACAACAATGAATGGCGGCCTGCTCGCTTTCAACAATTCTACTGTATTGATAGTCAATGTAAGCGGAACCACTCAAACTGAAAAAGCCAAAGAAGCCATCACTAATCTGTTGAAACAGACGACCGATAACAGCATTGTAAAATCAGGAGCTTTCCAAAAAATGGAAAAGCAGAAAAGCGATATCAACTTCCTCGCTTCTATGGAAGCTATCCCTGCAACCTATCGCAACCAGATAAGCATGGGGTTACCAACGGAGGTGAAAGCAGAGGACATCACTCTTGTAGGAGGACTGAATTTTGAGAAAGGCAAGATTGCCCTCAAAACAGAAAACTATACTGAAAACGAAGCCGTGAAAGCGCTTATAAAAAAACAAATGGAGTCATTTGGAAAAGCAAACAACACTTTCGTTAAATACTTCCCGTCTTCCACACTGATGTTCTTCAATGTAGGTGTGAAAGGAGAAGGGCTTTACAACTTATTGAGCGAAAATAAGGAATTCCGCAATACAGTATCTATTGCTAAAGCAGACGAAGTAAAAGAGTTGTTCGGCTCGTTCAATGGTGATATTTCTGCCGGATTAATCAACGTAACGATGAACAGTGCTCCTACTTTCATGATGTATGCGGATGTTAAGAATGGTAATGCCCTCGAAACAATTTATAAGAACAAGCAATCATTGGGACTGAAAAGAGGGGAAGATATCATGCAACTTAGCAAGGACGAATATGTCTACAAAACAAAAGGCATGAATATATTCTTCGGTATCAAGGATAAACAAATGTATGCTACCAATGATGAATTACTCTACAAGAACGTGGGCAAAGCTGCCGACAAATCGATAAAAGATGCTCCTTACGCATCGGATATGAAGGGTAAAACCATCTTTGTTGCAATCAACGCTGAAGCAATACTGGACTTGCCTGTTGTTAAAATGGTAGCAGGTTTCGGAGGACAGGAAGTTAAAACATATATTGAGTTAGCCAATAAGGTTTCTTATCTGTCAATGAGTTCAGAAGGAGAAATCAGCGAGATCGACCTTTGCCTGAAAGACAAAGACGTCAACGCTCTCAAACAAATCGTAGACTTTGCCAAGCAATTTGCCGGCATGTAATTAATTTGTAAACAAACGGTATGAATAGTATTCACCTGCAGCAAACACTTCCCCAAGTGTTTGCTGACCGTAATTCGGTGACTTCGGATGTATGGCACCAGGATCTGATCTTCCGGAAAGAAGAAATGTATCTGATTGAAGCAGCTTCCGGCACCGGCAAATCTTCGTTGTGCAGCTATATCTATGGTTATCGCAACGACTACCAGGGGATTATTAATTTCGATGAAATCAATATCAAAGCATACTCCGTGAAGCAATGGGTCGACCTAAGAAAGCATTCACTAAGTATGCTTTTTCAAGATTTACGCATCTTCACCGAACTGACCGCTCTTGAAAATGTGCAATTGAAGAATAACCTTACCGGATGCAAAAAGAAAAAAGAAATCTTATCATTCTTCGAGCAACTGGGTATCGCAGATAAAATAAATGTGAAAGCCGGCAAACTATCTTTCGGACAGCAGCAACGTGTTGCCTTTATCCGGGCACTCTGCCAGCCGTTCGACTTTTTATTTCTGGATGAACCGATCAGCCATCTGGATGATGATAACAGCCGCATCATGGGTGAACTTATCATTGCCGAGGCAAAGACACAAGGAGCCGGTGTAATCGCAACCTCCATCGGTAAGCATATCGAGTTGCCTTACAACCATATACTTCAACTGTAACGAGTAATAAATAACAAAAAATGAGTGGAAAATAGTAAGTGAGAAAATCAGCCGTCTCCCTCCACTGCAACATTTCAAATCGTAAATCGTAAAATTATAAATAAAATGCCAACCCTTGTCTGGAAGCTCCTCCGCCAACATATCAGTATCGGTCAACTGGCCGGTTTCTTTTTAGCCAATCTATTCGGCATGATGATTGTATTGCTTAGTGTGCAGTTTTATAAAGATGTCATTCCGGTATTCACCGAGGGAGACAGCTTTATGAAAAAGGATTTCATCATAGCTACCAAGAAAATCAGCACACTCGGTTCTTTTGCAGGAAAGAGTAATACGTTCTCTGCCGAAGATATTGCGGATTTGAAGAAACAACCGTTTACCAAAACAATAGGGGCTTTCACTCCTTCTCAATTCAAAGTATCGGCAGGATTGGGCATGCAGGAAGCTGGTATTCATCTTTCCACGGATATGTTCTTTGAGTCTGTTCCTGATGAGTTTGTGGACATCAAACTCGACAAGTGGCACTTCGACGAAAGCACGCATACCATCCCCATTATCATTCCCCGCAACTATCTGAACCTTTACAACTTCGGTTTTGCACAGAGCCGTAGTCTTCCCAAGCTCTCGGAAGGATTGATGGGGCTAATTCAAATGGATATTATGATGCGTGGAAACGGACGGGTGGAACAGTACAAAGGAAACATTGTCGGCTTCTCCAATCGTCTGAATACGATTCTTGTTCCCCAGTCTTTTATGAAATGGGCGAATGAGAATTTCGCACCGAATGCAGAAGCACAACCGGCGCGATTGATTATCGAAGTGAGCAATCCGGCGGATTCCGCTATCGCCAGCTATTTTCAAAAGAAAGGATATGAAACGGAAGACGGCAAACTGGATGCCGGAAAAACGACTTATTTCCTCCGTCTTATCGTAGGCATTGTATTGGGGGTAGGTTTATTTATCAGTATTCTTTCATTCTATATCCTGATGTTGAGCATTTTCTTGCTCTTGCAAAAAAATACGACTAAGTTGGAGAGTTTGTTATTAATCGGGTACAGTCCCAACAAGGTAGCATTGCCTTATCAGTTACTCACGGTAGGACTGAATGTTATCGTACTTGTATTATCCATCGGATTAGTCTCCTGGCTACGCAGTTATTACATAGACAGCATCCGATTATTGTTTCCACAACTGGAAACCGGGTCATTATGGGCAGCTATCAGCATGGGTGTTGTGTTATTCATTGTCGTATCGGTGATTAACATACTGGCAGTAAAGAGGAAAGTACTTTCTATCTGGATGCATAAATCATAAATGTATTCAAAGATATATCGTATGAAAAGCAAAACTACATTTTCAATGAATAGAGGTTCAATGGCTTTCTTTTTCGGAATGTTATTCTGTTTTACCTCATTATCCGGACAAAACACACAAGATACAATTCTTGCGTATTTCAATCTGCTGGAGAAAGTTCCGCAAGAAAAACTGTATCTGCATTTAGATAAGCCTTTCTATGGAGCAGGAGAAAAAATCTGGTTCAAGGGGTATCTCGTAAATTCTGTCACTCATCAAGACAATACGCAAAGTAACTTCATCATTACGGAGCTTGTCAATCGTTCTGACTCTATCGTGGAACGCAAGAAGATTCGCAGAGATTCGTTAGGTTTCCATAATGCTTTCACGCTCCGTCCCACTCTCCCTGCAGGTGACTATTATTTGCGGGGATATAGCAACTGGATGCTTAATCAGGAACCGGAATTCTTTTATTCACGTAATCTGAAGATTGGTAATTCGATTGATAACACGATTGTTTCAAACATTGAGTATCAACAAGAAGACGAATCACATTATACAGCTAGGGTCAGATTTACCAGCAACACACAAGAGGCTTTCGGAAATACAACCATCCGCTATCGCACCATCGAAAACGGAAAGATAAAAGATAAAGGTAAAAGAAAGACGGACGAAAGTGGTTTGATTTCTATTTCTCTGCCGGATCTGAAGCCTATTGCCGCACGCCAGATTGAAGTAGAATTTGACGATCCTCAATATATTTATAAGAGAACGTTCTATCTGCCTTCGTTTACAAAAGACTTTGACGTTAAGTTCTTCCCGGAAGGTGGAGCTCTCTTGACCGTTGCTCATCAAAACATAGCTTTCAAAGCTCAAGGATCGGATGGTTTTTCCACAGAAATAGAAGGATTTCTGTTCGATGCAAAAGGAGACACATTAACTGCTTTTCGTTCGGAGCATGATGGTATGGGAGTTTTCACCTTGAACCCGATTGCAGGGAATTCCTATTATGTGATTGCCAAGTCTAGTGACGGCATTACCAAGCGATTCGATCTTCCGGCCGCAGAAGAAAAAGGAATCGCTCTTTCCATGACGCATTACAAAAAAGAAATACGCTACGAAATCCAAAAAACAGAAGCTACCCAGTGGCCTCAAAAGTTATTCTTGATTGCACACACTCGTGGGAAGCTGGCAATCTTGCAACCGGTCAGTGCCGACAGGACTTTTGGAAGAATGAATGACAGTTTATTCAACGCAGGTATCACCCATTTTATGTTAATCGACCAACAGGGAAACGCACTTAGCGAACGTTTAGTTTTCGTACCCGACCGGAATCCACATCAATGGCAAATCCTTGCGGATAAGCCTACATACGGAAAAAGAGAAAAGGTTTCCTTGCAAATTTCAGCAAAGGATGATAACGGAATTCCGGTAGAAGGTAGTTTCTCCGTCAGCATTACAGACAGAAGAAGTATCCAGCCGGACTCACTTGCAGATAATATCTTATCGAACCTTCTACTAACTTCAGATTTGAAAGGATATGTAGAAAATCCGGGGTATTATGTTCTTCAGCAAGACCTGCGTACACTTCGCACGATAGACTTCTTGATGATGACGCACGGATGGCGCAGGCATCATATCCGAAATGTACTGACTTCGCCTTCATTGAACCTCACCAACTATATGGAAAAAGGACAAACGATCAGCGGACGTATCAAAGGTTTCTTCGGCGGCAACGTCAAAAAAGGACCTATTTGTATTTTAGCTCCCAAACAGAACATCGTTGCCACTACTACCACAGATGATAAAGGAGAATTCATCGTCAATACATCATTCAGAGACAGCACAACTTTCCTCGTTCAGGCACGTACCAAAAGAGGATTCGCCGGAGTAGACATCGTGATCGATGCTCCCCAATATCCGGTAGCTGCTCCTAAATCTCCTTTTCATGATGGAACATCAACCTCCTTTATGGAAGATTATTTGCTAAATACCCGCGACCAGTATTACATGGAGGGTGGAATGAGAGTATACAACCTAAAAGAAGTAGTGGTTACAGGAAGCCGCAAGAAAGCCAGTTCGGAAAGTATTTATACAGGAGGCATCAACACCTACACTATCGAAGGAGACAGACTTGAAGGATTCGGCGCACAGACGGCCTTCGATGCAGTCAGCAGGCTTCCGGGGGTCAGTGTGACAAACGGAAACGAAATACATATCCGTAATAATCCTGAACAGCCCGTTATCGTCATTGATGATGTTGTCTATGAAGACGACAACGACATACTGACCATGATTCAAACCAGCGACATGTCCAGTTTGAGCCTTCTTCGTGGTGCTGATGCAGCAATTTTAGGTTCCCGCGGTTCGGCAGGCGCTATTGTCATTACCCTGAAAGACGGCAAGGATCTTCCGGCAAGACCGGCACAGGGCATTATTACATGTACTCCATTGGGATATAGCGATTCAGTAGAGTTCTATCAGCCGACTTATGACACTCCCGAGAAAAAGAATGACCAACGTTCGGATTTACGAAGCACTATCTACTGGAATCCATCCTTACAACTGAATGCAGACGGAAAAGCAACTATAGAATATTATACTCCGGACAGCACTGCACCGGAAGATATCATCATAGAAGGCGTGGATAAAAACGGAAAGATATGCCGGACGATACAAACGATCAACAAAAAATAAATGAAACTGAATTTGAGATATGAATAGACTCATTATTGGTACAAAAAATGAACTAAATACAATCTATTCCGTGCTCCCTGCAAACGATTTTTGGTTCTTCGTCAAATTTGGTGGTAAGTTTTTCTCCGCTCATTTAGCTAATTCAGTCAGTGCCTATATTTTCTTATGA
>NZ_JAJKHN010000113.1:0-16851 GCF_020982715.1 Bacteroides sp. 1_1_30 | reverse complement strand
AAGACTAAAAGCCGGATGGGATGAAAAATATTTGTCACAACTTTTACAGAACAATAATTTTTAATGCGTCTGCCCTGTTACGGACGGAAAATCTTTAAAGATACAAAAATAATTAGAGAAAAGCAAGTAGGCGGAACTTTATTGATTATAGAAAGAAAATAATCTCCAAATTACAGTTATCGTATATATAATGTTTATATTTGTCCGAAATAGCTATTGCATCTTTGTCCGCTATGAAAACAAAAAGCATTTTATACGCCATCATGAGCCTTCTCCTGTCAACCTTTTGGGCAGAGAGTGCCGCCAAAAACCCTTATTACTATTTCCGTACGCTGGACATCAAGGACGGACTTTCACATAATACGGTGAACACCATCCTGCAAGACCGGCAAGGATTCATGTGGTTTGGCACGAAAGACGGGCTGAACCAATATGACGGTCTCGTATTCCGTACTTTTCAGAAAGAGAACTCTTCTTTGGGCAACAACTTTATCACTGCCCTACACGAGGATGCCGAAGGAAATATATGGGTAGGGACTGATACGGGCGTCTACATCTATAACCCCCGATTAGAGAAATTCACCCCGTTCGACATTCCCATCGAAGGTACCGGTGAGACCATCAGCCGTACCATAACGTGGATAGATTCCGACCCGCAAAAAGACGTATGGATTTCGTCCGATTCCCAAGGGCTTTTCCACTACGACATAAAGAAGAACAGCTTGAAGGAGTATTCCGCAAAAATAGGAAAAGGAGCGCTTAACATCACCCGCTTCTGGTTCGGAGACAACGAATTGTGGGTGAACCGCTACGAGGACAACCTGTATCATTCGGAAGACGCCGCCCGCTTCACCGTTTTCCGGGATGCCGAAGGCGAAGAGCCTTTCAAAGGAGCTATCATCACCACCTGTGTCAAAGGACTGCACAATTGCATCTATATAGGTTCGTCCAACGGCCTGGCAGAAATCAACCTGACCACCCGCAAGGTGCGCCGCCTGTTAAACGACTACGTACGCAACATCTGCCTGCGTTCGGATACGGAGCTATGGGTAGGTACGGAACAAGGCATCTACATCTACAACTTGGAAACCGACAAATATATCCACCTCACCACCTCGGAGTCCGACGACCGCTACGCATTATCCGACAACGCCATCTACACCATCTTCAAAGACCGTGAAGGCGGAATGTGGATAGGCTCATACTTCGGTGGCGTCAACTATTATCCTCACCAATATACTTACTTCGAAAAGTATTATCCCCGGGACGACATGCGATACTTGGGACACCGCATCCGTGAATTCTGCGGAAGCAATGACGGGACGATATGGTTCGGCACAGAAGACAAGGGACTTTTCCATTTCAATCCCGCCGACGGTACAGTCACGCCTTTCCACCACCCTGCCCTGTACCACAACATTCACGGATTATGTATCGACGGTGATTACCTGTGGGCAGGTACTTTTGCCGGCGGACTGAACCGTATCCATCTTCGCACCCGGGAAGTACGGCACTACGAAAAGGGCGAAGCATCCAATACCCTCAATGCCGACAACATATTCTCAATCTATAAAAGTAGCACCGGCGAATTATGGATAGGCACGACCTCGGGGCTGATGCGTTACAACCGAAAGACGGATGACTTCACACGCATCCCCGAAATGAACAAAATCTTTGTGTACAATATACTGGAAGACTGCCACGGCAAACTGTGGCTGGCTACCTATTCCGACGGCGTGTTCTGCTACGACCTGCCACAAGACAAATGGAAACAGTACACCCGAAACCCCGATAATCCGAACTCTCTACCCTATAACAAGTGTATATAATAATCGAAAAGTATACCAGATAATAATTGAAAAGTAGTCCACTAGTTTCGTTATGCAAAGGATATAATTCTTTTATTTTTGTGATACATATCTCCTCATGTTTTGTGTTTCTTTAACTCTATATGATTGTCCGCTCATGTTCACCAGATGTGCTTTATGGGTTAGTCTGTCTACCATTGCAGCGACTAGAACTTTATCTTTTACAATTTCTCCCCATCTGTCAAAAGATAGATTTGTGGTAATGATTGTCGCTTTTTTCCCGGCTCTGAGTGATAGGTGGTTAAACAATAGTTCTCCTCCTTCCTTATCACAACTTACATATCCAAATTCATCACAAATGACCATATCATACTTTTCAAACCTGAGTTCGAGTTGTCTTAGACTCTTCTGTGACCTACATTCCCTTATTTGTGTTAGCAGATGCGGTACAGATGTAAAAAAGACCGTATATCCTTCCATGCACGCCTTGATCCCCAATGCGGTGGCTATATGTGTCTTTCCTGTTCCCGGATTTCCATATAACACCACGTTTCTTCCTTCTTTAACAAATTCAAGTGTTTCCAGTTCAGGTATGACCATCTGTGCGTCTTTAGGCAAATCCTCTCTTATGAGCTCCTGCAAATACTTCATCTGCGGGAATCCGGCTATCCTTACCCGTTGTTTTCTTCGTTTCTCTACCCTTATTTCCATTTCCTTTTCCAGTATGCGTGCAATCAATGTCCTGCATCCCCAGTTCTCCTGCGTTGCCAATGTGATAAAGTCCTCCAGTTCGTTCTGTAGAACATTTATTTTAAGTTCTCTGGCATAGTCTGTAATCATTTCTTTTTCTGACAAGTAGTCCATAACAATATTTTTTTAGTTTAAAGAATCTATTTGAGTTAAAGCCTGTGTGCTGTCCATCATCCTGGTCAGGTCCACAAGGATCCCCATTGCCGCATCCTCTATCTGCCGTGATTGCTGTCGGTGCTCCGGAGCAGGCACATTTTCCCCATTTCCATCCTGCGGCTCATTATTAGCGTGCATAAAGGCTTTAATCTGGTCTGCCGATACCTTGTGTACTCCACGCAGTCTCAAAGCCTCATAGGAACGTATGATATCCTTGTCTGTAAATCCATTCTCTGCGGCATACTGTATTAACAGAACAAAGTCCCTTCCATTATCCTGGAAATGTATCTGGAAGAGTTCCTGTATCTTAGCGGGCATCTGCATGAGTGCCAACGATCCTTGTACCGCCCCCGGCTTGCGCAGCAGGGTGCGAGCGTAATGCTCCAACTGTATTTTCCAGTCTGCCACGCCATACACACGTTCATGCGCTGCCACCTTCACCTGCCCATGGAAGATAACAACCTTCTCGCTGTATATCTTGACAGAAACCGTTTTCCCCACTAATGTGTCGGGAACGGAGTAATGGATGTTCTTCATACAGATAGTAGACCACTTATCAACTTTATAATCCTCCATTTAAAAGCATCCCATCTCGTTTATATGTGGCTGCAAGGCTGCCAGATCAGCCGCGAGCGACTCTACCTTGTCCAAGGTGGAGATACTTCCGGCTTGTGTGTTAAGTCCTTCACATACCTCTTGCAGGTGTTTGCCGGCTTCTTCTACCGAGTCGAAATCCATCTTCATACAGAACGCCTTGCGCCTGACATACTCCACGCTACGTTCCACATGTCCTTTTTCCCATCCGGCACGTGCGTTGCAAAAGCGGAAATCAAACCGGTAAAAGGCGCACATACGGCTCAAAGCCTCCGTGGGAGTCTTATCTGTCCCTACGAAGTCCTTGACCGCCACACGCATATTGTCATATACCATGACATAGGGAACTCCCTTGACCTGGCGGAAGAAATTACGGTGTGATTCCATAAAGGCCAGCGTATTCTGATGACGGAACAGATAGGCATAACGCCCATTGCTGTGACTAAAAGTAAACACAGCCAGAAAGAAACGCTGAAGCTTACCATGTATGCGGAGTTTTACCTCTCCCCAGTCGAACTCGCAGTTCTCTCCCGGGATATAGTACTGCCGGATAAAAGCCTCTTCCCGTTTACGGGACTTTTGAGTATCAATCCCCGTGATATACTTGCATACGCTCGGATAGCTGACTGAGAATCCTCGTGAAAGAAGAAGATTGTGAATATCCTTCTTTAACATACATTGCTTCTTTAGACCACTGGCACGTTTGCTGGCATTTTTAGCTAAGCAATCATCTATAATGGATTGTACCTGTCCTGTGATTACTCTACGGCTACGTTTAGAGCTATCATACCGGGGCGCAGTAGTCAAAATTGTCTCTAAACTTACTGAAGGAGTATCAGAAGACAATGTACTCTCATACTCCTGGATTACCTTATGTACCGTTTTACGGCTGATGTCCAGTTCGCGGGCAATGGCACGTTTGCTGAGCCCACGACTTCTATACAAATGAATTATGGTTTGTTTATCCACCATGGTTATCATGTTTATACTTCCTTATTGGTTGAACCACAAAGGAAGTGGTTATATTAATAAATCTTAATATAGAGCATGTAATTACGATAGGGAAATAGTAAAAAACAGACTCCATTTACTAACCTAGTGGTATACTTTTCAATTATTATGGTGGACTACTTTTGGGTTATTATTTACATTAGTATATTCTCAAAACAGCGAAAATAGAGAATCACGTAATTACAAATGCATGGCATTTTCCGGCTTTTCTTTACCAAACTGCGATTTATGTCCTTCTCCGATGATTAAATATTCCTTTTTTAAGAATCATCGTTTTTTAAGGGAGGCTATATAGTTTGGAATAGAGGTTGTGCTTAACAATAAAAACTGTAATAGTATACAGGAACAGCCAAATAAGATATTACCGGATTCTGACAAGATTAGGTAATGTCTTATTTTTATAATGGGGAAAATTGTTACCTTTGTATATATCTTATATTTACAATTAAGATTAAACCTAATTTTTCGCTTATGAAAATAGTTAAGGCTAGCTGCATCGTTATATTCATTACCGGACTATTAGCCGGAGTGTTCTTCTCATCCTCTGTTTCCGCCCAAGATATTTCGGGAACCTGGCACGGAAAACTTTCCATTCCCACCGGTTCATTGACTATTGTATTCCACATCAGTCAAACGGAACAAGGCGCTTATGTGACCACACTGGACAGTCCCGACCAGGGAGCCAACGGTATCAAGACACAGACTACTTCTTTCAATGATTCTACTTTAATTATCCAGATACCTGTGATTCATGCTTCGTACAAAGGAAAACTGAACAGTGATAACACAATCAACGGAACATTTACGCAAGGGATGCCCCTTCCGTTGAATTTGAAAAAGGGAGAAGCCAGCCGCCCCAAACGTCCACAGGAGCCTCAACCGCCTTTCCCTTACAGAAGTGAAGAAGTCACCGTGAGGAATGAACGGGATGGAATTAACCTTGCCGGAACATTGACTCTTCCCGAAAAAGGAACTAAATTTCCGGCAGTGGTAATGGTGACGGGAAGCGGTGCGCAGAACAGGGATGAGGAAATCATGGGACACAAACCTTTCTTTGTCATCGCCGATTATCTGACCCGAAACGGAATTGCTGTGCTTAGATGTGATGACAGGGGTACTGCCGCTTCACAAGGTACTCACGCAACAGCTACCAATGAGGATTTTGCCACAGATACGGAAGCAATGGTGAATTATCTGCGCAGCAGAAAAGAAATAAATGCAAAGAAAATCGGAATTATCGGACATAGTGCAGGCGGAATCATTGCATTCATCGTTGCCAAAAAGGACCCATCCATTGCATTTGTCGTTTCATTGGCAGGAGCCGGCGTGAGAGGCGACAGTCTGATGCTGAAGCAGGTAGAGTTAATCTCTAAATCCCAGGGAATGCCGGATGCCGTCTGGCAAGGGATGAAGCCTTCGATACGGAACAGATATGCCATACTGCAACAAACAGACAAAACTCCCGAAGAGTTGCAGAAAGAACTGTATGCAGACGTTACAAAAACAATGTCTCCCGAACAATTGAAAGACCTGAATACCATCCAGCAACTATCCGCACAAATCAGTTCGATGACTTCTCCATGGTATCTTCATTTTATGAGATATGACCCAGGCCAGGATTTGAAGAAACTAAAATGTCCGGTTCTGGCTCTGAACGGGAAAAAGGATATTCAAGTGGATGCCGTTATGAATTTGACCGCTATCCAGAAAAGAATCACCGGAAATGGAAACAAAAATGTAACAGTCAAAGCCTATCCGAACTTAAATCATCTGTTTCAGACTTGTGAAAAAGGGACATTGACCGAATACGGGCAACTGGAAGAAACAATCAATCCGGAAGTCCTGAAAGATATCATTGAATGGATAAGAAAACAATAAGCCTATTAATTATATACTTTGCAAGTGCACATTTCTCTATATCACATTCTTTTCTTTCCAATTCTTGCAAATATTTGAAGAATTTGCAAGAATTAGCAAGAAAAGAATTATATTTGTAGACCCAATATAATATAAACAGATGGTATTATGATTGAATTCCCTCCTCAAATAAGTCAGGAAGAATATTTAAAAGTTCTTCTCACTGATCCGCTTGAAAAACTCAAGGCAATCATAGAAAAAAACAATGATAAATATAGTTATTGGTCTGATGTAAAATACCAAAAGGCTCCTGAAGGCATATCGAGTAAAGAATTATGGTGCTACATAAAAGCATCACGGAGAGCAAAACGAATCATTGTATGGAAAAAATATGGCATATCCATCAGTATAACCAACGCCATGCAGCGGATGTGTCACGAGTTTGATATGAACTTTGGCGGCTCTTGGGGAAGTAATTCAATCATTCCGGCAGAAAACAAAGAACAGTATCTAATTAGCTCATTAATGGAAGAAGCAATATCCTCCAGCCAAATGGAGGGAGCGGCAACTACTAGAAAAGTAGCTAAGGAGATGTTAAGAAAAAGCCTTTCTCCACAGGACAAATCGCAACAAATGATTTTCAATAATTATCAAACAATACGTTTTATAACCCAAAATATACATACCCCACTATCATCCGAACTATTACAGCAGATTCATGTCTTAATGACTGAAAAAACATTAGAAAATCCAGCAGATGCAGGAGCATACAGAACGAATGACGAAGTAGTAGTGGAAGATGCTATTACGCATGAAGTAGTACACACTCCCCCCTCATACAAAGATATCCCTTCATTTATTGAAGATTTATGCATATTCTTCAATGAAAGTGATTCTAAAGTATTTATTCACCCAATAATCAGAGGCATTATCATCCATTTTATGATTGCTTATATGCACCCGTTTGTAGATGGAAACGGACGTACAGCAAGAGCTCTATTCTATTGGTATATGCTAAAAAGTGGTTATTGGTTAACTGAATATTTATCTATCTCAAGGGTAATCGCCAAATCAAAAAAGTCCTATGAAAATGCTTATTTATACACAGAAGCTGATGAAAAAGACATGGGATACTTTATAGCTTACAACCTAAGAGTGCTAGAGCTTGCTTTTAAAGAACTACAAACTTATATCAAACGTAAATTAGATCAAAAACATCAGGCTTCTGTATTCTATAAATTAGATAATATTAACGAACGGCAAGCAGATATTCTTAGGCTTATTAATGATAATCCTAAAATATTATTCACCGTGAAAGAGCTACAAAACAGGTTCTCTATTACTCATACTACCGCCAAAAATGATATTGACGGTCTTGTGGAAAGAAAACTGGTTGATGAAATATCACTTAATAAAGTAAAGAAAGGATATGTAAAAGGAGAACTTTTTGATAAAACAGTTAAGTCTATCACATAATCTTTCCAATTCTTGCAAATATTTGAAGAATTTGCAAGAATTGGAAAGAAAGTAAATGGCTACAATTTGCATATACTACATAAACCCTTCATCACAAGTTTATACCGGCATTGTCTAAATTGATTTAAATCAAAATCTATCTCATCGAACTCACCCTGGAAGATTTTGTTTTACCTTTGCAGCCGAAAAAATAAGCGGCAAATAAAAGTAAGGTAAAAAGGTTACAGGTATTAAGGTTAAGTTTGGTATGAAGAAAAGTCTTATCGCTTTGGCGTTCGGCACCTTGGGATTAGGTATTGCCGAATTTGTGATGATGGGAATTTTGCCCGATGTGGCAAAAGATTTGGGTATTAGCATTCCTACGGCAGGACATTTCATTTCTGCCTATGCATTAGGCGTCTGTGTGGGTGCACCTGTATTGACATTGGCTCGCAAATATCCACTAAAACATATTCTGCTAGTATTAGTTACCTTAATTATGATAGGTAATATCTGTGCAGCTATGGCTCCCAATTACTGGGTGTTGCTCGCTGCCCGCTTTATTTCCGGTTTACCTCATGGTGCCTACTTCGGAGTAGGCTCTATTGTTGCCGAGAAACTAGCCGACAAAGGTAAAGGTTCGGAAGCTGTCTCCATCATGATTGCAGGAATGACCATTGCCAATCTGTTTGGTGTACCTTTGGGTACTTCCTTAAGTACCATGCTTTCCTGGCGTGCCACTTTCCTGCTGGTTGGTATCTGGGGAATTGTTATCCTATATTATATCTGGCGATGGGTTCCGCATGTAGAGGGTCTGAAGGATACCGGCTTTAAAGGACAATTCCGCTTTCTTAAAACTCCGGCTCCGTGGCTGATTCTCGGTGCTACGGCACTAGGTAATGGCGGTGTATTCTGCTGGTATAGCTACATCAATCCGATGCTTACCAATGTGTCCGGCTTCTCCGCAGAAAGCATTACGCCTTTAATGATCCTTGCCGGCTTCGGTATGGTAGTGGGAAACCTGATTAGCGGACGTCTCTCCGACCGCTACACCCCCGGAAAAGTAGGAACTGCCGCACAAGCACTTATCTGTATTATGTTATTGCTCATCTTCTTCCTTTCTCCCTATAAATGGGCAGCAGCCCTGTTGATGTGCCTTTGTACAGCAGGACTGTTCGCTGTATCCAGTCCGGAGCAGATATTAATTATCCGCGTATCAAAGGGAGGAGAAATGCTGGGAGCAGCCTGCGTGCAGGTTGCATTCAATCTCGGAAATGCCATCGGTGCTTATGCAGGCGGACTGGCTGTTAGCGGTGGCTACCGTTATCCGGCTCTGGCGGGTGTACCATTCGCCCTGATCGGATTTACTTTATTCCTGATTTTTTATAAGAAATACCAAGCCAGAATTACAGAGGATGATATAATTGAAAACGATTGAAACTTTTCACTAAGCCCAAAAATCGAAAGCGGGCATTCGATTCTTTATCACATAAAAGAATCACCCTAATATAAATTTATTTTCAGCCGGCTTATAACAAAGCAAAACAGTTGACGCAATAGATATCGGAAGAAATGAACCAGCCCTATTTCTTTTTCTTTCGATACCGCAAAGGTATTATATCACAAGGGATTGAAATGACGTACTTTGTCCCAGATTAGCTTACTTTGTCTTACTTTCATCTAGAATGATTTTACTTATGCACCGGACGATTTATCGTATATTTGGGATACGATAAGTATCTCAATGAGCCATGAGTCTCTTGATGACAAGTTCTGATTAGCTATAATGAAAATAAAATTAGCTATAATGAAATCGGGATTAGCTATAATGAAATTGAGATTAGCTATAATGAAAATAAAAGCAGCTATAGTGGGATTCTGTGCTATACATAGCATAGGAAGATAAACTGGCTGTGAGTTTTCTTTTTAATAGTGTACACGTGCGCAGACGCGAAAGAATATTCTTTTTATATGAAAAAAGCGTGTAATTGAGGTGGAGGGGGACCACCTCAATTACGCGCTTTTTCTAATATAATTAATTATATAAAGAGAATAAATATCATAAGTAAATGATAAAGACAAAACAAATGAGCCTTTGCATCTTTTTAAAACAACATTTAGCTGGCTCATTACTAAAAAAACAGATGAAGTCTACATTGAAAGAGACATTGATATCGTTTTTATCTGTTTTTTAAAGACAGAAAGCATACCACGTTTTCTTCGTTAGCTTAAAAATTGATTTTTAATGGACAAACTTATTTTGTTCTACGAAATTGGGGTAATTTCGATTAGTAAGTATTATCTTTGCAAACTACAATGAGCAGCCCGGCAACAAATACTCTTTATTTATCCGGACATTGTTGCCAAATCGTTGTTCATTTGTATAAATCATTGATAATAAAAGAAATAATAGATTAATATGGCATTGCAATGTGGTATTGTAGGACTACCGAACGTGGGTAAGTCGACACTTTTCAACTGTTTGTCGAATGCGAAAGCACAGGCGGCAAATTTCCCTTTCTGTACAATTGAACCCAATGTAGGTGTAATCACTGTTCCTGACGAACGTCTGAACGCACTCGCTGAATTGGTGCACCCCCAACGAATTGTTCCTACAACTGTAGAAATCGTAGATATCGCCGGACTGGTGAGAGGCGCAAGCAAAGGTGAAGGACTGGGAAACAAGTTCCTTGCCAATATCCGTGAAACAGACGCAATTATCCACGTACTCCGTTGCTTCGATGACGACAATGTGACACACGTAGACGGAAGCGTAAATCCCGTCCGCGACAAAGAAATCATTGACTACGAACTTCAATTGAAAGACCTGGAAACCATCGAAAGCCGTATCCAGAAAGTACAGAAACAAGCACAGACGGGCGGAGACAAAGCTGCAAAGTTAGCTTACGATGTACTCGTTCAATATAAAGACGCACTGGAACAAGGAAAATCTGCACGTACAGTGACTTTTGAAACAAAAGACGAACAAAAGATTGCTCACGAACTGTTCTTATTGACCAGCAAGCCGGTAATGTATGTCTGCAATGTTGATGAAGCAAGCGCAGTAAACGGAAATAAATACGTAGATATGGTACGCGAAGCCGTAAAAGACGAGAATGCTCAAATCCTGATTGTCGCAGCCAAAACAGAAGCGGACATCGCCGAACTGGAAACGTACGAAGACCGTCAAATGTTCCTTGCCGAAGTAGGCTTGGAAGAATCGGGCGTAGCACGTCTTATCAAGTCTGCTTACAAACTCCTGAATCTTGAAACATATTTCACTGCCGGTGTACAAGAAGTACGTGCCTGGACATACGAAAAAGGATGGAAAGCTCCTCAATGTGCCGGAGTGATCCACACCGATTTTGAAAAAGGCTTTATCCGTGCCGAAGTTATCAAATACGATGATTATATCAAATACGGCTCGGAAGCAGCTGTGAAAGAAGCCGGAAAACTGGGTGTAGAAGGAAAAGAATATGTGGTGCAGGATGGCGACATCATGCATTTCCGTTTCAACGTGTGATTATCGGTTACCACCGACGACTTATTAATTACTAATTCGCTAACAATATGAAATATCTCATTGCAGGAACGGGAGGTGTAGGCGGCAGTATCGCAGGATTCTTGTCGCTGGCAGGCAAAGATGTAACTTGTATTGCCCGTGGAGCTCACTTGCAGTCGATTCAAACGAACGGTTTGAAACTGAAATCGGATTTGAAGGGCGAACATACGCTCCGGATTCCGGCTACTACCGCTGAAGAATTCAATGGAAAAGCAGATGTGATATTTGTATGCGTAAAAGGTTATTCGGTCGATTCTATCGTAGAACTGATAAAAAGAGCAGCACACAAAGACACGGTTGTCATCCCTATTCTGAATGTATATGGCACAGGGCCGCGCATACAGAAGCTAGTTCCGGAAGTCACCGTTCTCGACGGCTGCATCTATATCGTAGGCTTCGTATCCGGCACCGGAGAAATCACCCAAATGGGAAAGATATTCCGGTTGGTATACGGCGCTCATCGCGGCACAGTTGTAAAACCCGGATTACTGGAAGCTATCCAACAAGACTTGCAGGAAGCAGGCATAAAGGTAGACCTCTCACCGGACATCAACCGGGATACGTTTATCAAATGGTCGTTTATCTCCGCAATGGCTGTGACGGGTGCTTACTACGACGTTCCGATGGGAGAAGTGCAGAAACCGGGAAAGATACGGGATACATTTATCGGACTTTCTACGGAAAGCGCTGCCTTAGGAAAGAAACTGGGCGTCGAATTTCCCGAAGACCCAGTCAGCTACAACCTAAAAGTGATTGACAAGCTCGATCCCGAAAGTACCGCTTCTATGCAAAAAGACCTGGCACGCGGACACGACTCGGAAATACAAGGATTGCTCTTCGACATGATTGCAGCAGCCGAAGAACAGGGAATAGATATACCGACCTACCGGATGGTTGCGGAGAAATTCAAAAAATCTAATCATTAACATTAATCCAATATAGAATGAATACCATGCTATTATCCATCAACTGGAACCCGAATCCCGAACTATTCAACCTGTTCGGCATTTCTATCCGTTATTACGGATTACTGTGGGCAGTAGGAATATTCTTTGCTTATGTGGTTGTTCACTACCAGTACCGGGATAAAAAGATAGAGGAAAAGAAGTTTGACCCGCTTTTCTTTTACTGTTTCTTTGGTATTCTGATTGGTGCCCGCCTGGGACACTGTCTGTTCTATGATCCGGGATACTACTTGTCTCATTTTTGGGAAATGATTCTTCCTATCAAATTCATGCCGGACGGAAACTGGAAATTTACCGGATATGAAGGACTTGCCAGCCACGGCGGTACATTAGGATTGATAATCGCCCTTTGGCTATATTGCCGCAAGACGAAGCTCCATTATATGGACGTGCTGGATATGATTGCCGTAGCTACTCCAATCACCGCCTGCTTCATCCGCCTTGCCAACCTGATGAACTCCGAAATCATCGGCAAACCGTCTGATGTACCTTGGGCATTCGTTTTCGAGCGTGTAGATATGCAACCCCGTCATCCGGGACAGCTCTACGAAGCCATCGCTTATCTTATCCTGTTCTTCATCATGATTTACCTGTATAAGAATTACAGTAAGAAACTGCATCGCGGCTTCTTCTTCGGCCTTTGTCTGACTTATATCTTCACCTTCCGCTTTTTCATCGAATTCCTAAAAGAAAATCAGGAAGATTTTGAAAACAGCATGATGTTCAATATGGGACAATGGTTAAGCGTTCCGTTTATCATAATAGGCGTCTATTTCATGTTCTTCTATGACAAGAAGAAAAAGAAAATAGCCTAAATCAAAAAAGAGGGATTAGCGGTTCAAACATCACTAATCCCTCTTTTTTATCAATAAAACAAATGCCATTTCCCTAATGTCAGGACAACAATCGAAAACATATCCTAAGACATTATATACATTTTCAGCTTATTTCCCCCTGACTATCTTCTTAATATCATTCAGTTTATTCAGCGCTTCAATAGGAGTAAGATTATTCACATCAAGATTCAATATCTCATCGCGAATCTGACAGAGAATCGGATCGTCCAACTGGAAGAAGCTTAACTGCATACCTCCACGATTCTCGCTCACTTCTGCCAACGGTTTACCTGCTATGCCCTGTTGGCGATTATCAGATTCAAGCTGTTTCAATATCTCATTTGCACGTTTCACAATGCTTTTCGGCATACCGGCCATCTTTGCTACATGAATACCGAAAGAGTGTTCACTACCGCCACGTTCCAGTTTACGAAGGAAGATTACTTTGTTATCAACTTCTTTCACCGATACATTATAATTCTTGATACGCTTGAAAGATTTCTCCATCTCATTCAATTCATGATAATGCGTAGCAAATAATGTACGTGCTTTTGCTTTGGGATGTTCATGGATATACTCTACAATTGCCCAAGCAATGGAAATACCATCATAAGTAGAAGTACCACGACCCAATTCGTCAAATAATACCAGACTCCGGGAAGAAACATTATTCAGGATATCAGCCGCTTCATTCATCTCTACCATAAATGTAGATTCACCGACTGATATATTATCGCTCGCTCCTACACGGGTAAATATCTTATCAACTAAACCGATATGCGCACTTTCCGCAGGAACAAACGAGCCGATTTGAGCCAATAGCGTAATCAATGCTGTTTGGCGCAAGAGTGCCGACTTACCGGCCATGTTCGGACCTGTAATAATAATAATCTGCTGTGTATCGCTGTCCAGCATTACATCATTGGCAATATACTTCTCGCCTATTGGAAGTTGTTTTTCTATTACCGGGTGACGTCCCTGACGAATATCCAGTACGTCATTATCCTCAATAATCGGACGGATATAACGATTCTCACGGGCCACATTGGCAAATGACAACAAGCAGTCCAGACGTGCAATCTGATTCGCATTAATCTGTATCTGTGGAATAAATTCCATCAATGCCTGTACTAAGTCTGTATATAGCTGCGTTTCCAGAACCAGAATCTTATCCTCCGCTCCCAAAATCTTCTCTTCGTATTCTTTCAGTTCCTGCGTGATATAACGCTCTGCGTTGACCAACGTCTGTTTGCGAATCCATTCGGGTGGAACCTTATCCTTATGCACATTACGGACTTCGATATAATAACCGAATACATTATTATAAGCTACTTTCAAGCTCGGAATACCCGTCTCTTCGCTCTCCCGCTGTTGTATCTTTAGCAGATAATCTTTTCCTGAATAGGAGATTTGCCGCAATTCATCCAAGTCTGCGTTCACACCGTCCTGAATCACTCCACCTTTATTTATCAGTAAAGGAGGATCATTTTTAATCTCTTTGGCAATCCGGTCACGAATAGAAATACAAAGATTCAACTGTTCGCCAATGCGATTCAAGCTCGCATTATCAGCTTCCATACATGCCTGTTTTATCGGCTCAATTGCTTGCAAGGCAACTTTCAACTGAACGACTTCACGAGGCGACACACGCCCTACAGCCACTTTGGAAATAATACGTTCCAGGTCACCTATCAGATGCAACTGTTCTTCAATCAATTCCTTAAAATCTGGTTGGCGGAAGAAATATTCCACTACGTTCAAGCGTTCATTAATCGGCTTCTCATCCTTCAACGGAAAAACCATCCAACGTTTCAACAGACGCGCTCCCATCGGGCTGATCGTTCTGTCGATCACATTGATTAGACTACTGCCGCCATCATTCATATTACCAATCAGCTCAAGGCTACGCACCGTGAACTTATCCAGACGGACGTATTTATCTTCTTCAATACGTGCCAATGAAGTGATGTGACCAATCTGCGTATGCTGCGTCATTGTCAGATACTGCAGGATAGCACCGGAAGCAATGATACCGTTTTTCAAGTGCTCCACTCCGAAACCTTTCAGATTCTTCGTTTCAAAGTGTTTCAGCAGTTTCTCACGGGCAGTCGTTTCTGTAAATACCCAGTCGTCCAGCTCGAATGTAAAGAACTTGTTACCGAAATTACCTTCAAACATCAGGCGTTTGCCACGTTCAAAAAGAATTTCCTTAGGGGCAAAGTTATTCAACAGTTTGTCTATATAATCAAAAGGTCCTTCTGCAGTAAGGAATTCACCGGTAGAAATATCGAGAAAAGCAACTCCACAGGAAGCCTTTCCGAAATGAACGGCAGCCAGGAAGTTATTCTCTTTATAGTTCAGAACATTATCATTGATAGAAACACCAGGAGTAACCAATTCGGTAATACCACGCTTCACCAGCTTCTTCGTCATTTTGGGGTCTTCGAGCTGGTCGCAGATAGCGACACGTTTTCCAGCGCGAACCAGTTTCGGAAGGTAGGTATCAAGGGCATGATGAGGAAAACCTGCCATCTCGATAGTTTTTCCTTTCCCATTGGCACGTTTTGTCAGTGTGATCCCTAAAATTTCGGCTGCAACGATGGCATCCGTAGAATATGTTTCATAAAAGTCACCGCAACGAAACAGCATCACTGCATCCGGATGTTTTGCCTTCAAATCCAGAAACTGTTTCATCATCGGGGTGAGGACGATCTCTTCTTCGTTCACGGGTGTCTCCTTTTCTTTTTTATTGAGTGCATAATGTGATTATCCTTGCAAAGATAACGGTTTTTCGGCAGAGAATCAACGGTATGCTCCGATTCAATTTTCAAAATTAATGTTACATACCTTGAAATAAGGAGGACTGATTTCTTAACAAGTAGGGGAAAACTATTAAAACGTGTTATAAAACATGCTATTTTTCTTGGATAATTTGCTAATTTCCCAAGAGTCCGTATCTTTGCAATGTGTTTTTCATAGTATTAGATTTAAGGTTAACAAAGGTTGGAGCAAGGCGTTGCTCCTTTTTTTATGCCTATACGCTTCGTCCCTATTTGATATAAACCAGCAGAACTCTCTCTTTTCAATCATCAGATTCTTTTGGCGCAATCTGAAATCCTAGAGATTCGGTTCAGAGCAACCCCACCTTTAAAAATAGATTCATTCCTGTCTCAGAAAGGAATGAAACAAATTCTTTTATAAATGCCATATTTTAGTTTTAATGTAAATATTATTACAGTAATAGATGCAATAGAAACAAATGGCGTTACCAAAAAAATGTCAATAAAACTCCTATGTATTTCTGATAGATAACACTGTTTTGTAAAGCACTGTTATCCAGTCGGTTACTATTCGGGGTTTTCCTTTAAAACCAACGCCCCGTTTCTCACCGAGAAACAACCTGTTCGACACCGAGAAACGAAGTGTTTCTCACCGAGAAACGAATTAACTGATAAAGTCCTAAACTTATAATTAAGGAAATTGTTAGTCTCTTTTATTTTTGACACTTCTATCGTAGGAATGCATATGTTGAAATATATTTCAATGATAATCTTATCATGTCCAAAATATAATGATATGGAATAAATTTATAACCATACATGAAACGAACCGTTTTGGGTATAGCAATTATGCCCCAAAATTGTCAAATTAAGCCACTTCTTTTTTGCCTTCTACAACATATCAAACTCCCCAATATGCAGTATAATGCAAAAAGCCAGTCGTAACATACCATGAACCAATTTTCTATACTTTTATAAAAATATAATAAACATCGAATGATATTCACTCAAACAAAAGCACACATTTTAAATACAAATATTATCATTTTTCTTGTTTATATCAGCTAATAATAATAC
>NZ_JAJKHN010000112.1:0-16945 GCF_020982715.1 Bacteroides sp. 1_1_30 | reverse complement strand
GTACAATTTTTATGGTATGGAGGAGTGTTTGCTAGCATTTATTCAATTCTTTTTTGGAAAGAGATATTTAAACTTTGTACAAATGTTTTTAGACCATGGAGTTTAATTTCTACAACTTACTTTTTAGGACTTTTGATAGGTAGTTTAATTTCTGGGTCTGCAATAACTTCGGATTTATTGTATTGTCAAGTATTAATTGTTTTGGGAATTATGGCTAGTGAAAAACAGAATAATAAAAACAATCAAATGAATTTAGAGTAATGAATATATTATTGATAACAGTTAGAGCAGATTTTGGAGGAGGTCCGCGTCATGTTCATCAATTGATTGAAGAGTTACCTTCTGATTTCAATATTTATGTAGCTTTCCCTCAGGGTAAGCCATATGGCAATTTGTGGCAGGAGCATCCTAAAATAAAGAAATGTATAAATATTCCATATAGGAAGTTCAGTATTAAATACTTATTCTTATTAAGACGCTTTATTATTGAAAACAATATTAGTATACTTCATTCTCATGGAAATGGTGCAGGTTTATATTCCCGAATTTTGAAAATAATTGTGCCGCAGATTAAAGTTGTTCATACTTTTCATGGGATTACGAATAATTATTCTTCATATTTTATATCCTGTATACATAAAATAATAGGACGTAGTTTAAGATATCTTACAAATAAATTTATTTTAGTGTCAAATGGCGAGTTTAAACTTGGGAAATCGATGCGTTTTTTGTTTACAGATAAATCAGTTATAATATATAATGCTATTGCTGATGAGGGACTTAAATTTAATAGATATGATAATAAACTTGTAATAATTTCATTATCTCGCTTTGATTTTGCAAAAAATATGGATATGGCATATAGAATAGCAAAAGCATTAAGAAATAATCATGAAATAGAATTTGTGTGGGTGGGAGATGGAGAAGACTTTGTGCGATTAAAACAAAAAAGTGTAGAAGAGCATGTTAATATAAATTTTATTGGATTCACAGAATACCCCATGTCTTATCTTAAGAACGCTGATTTGTATCTATCCACTTCTCGTTTTGAAGGTTTACCATATGCCCTAATTGAAGCTGCATCAGTAGGGCTTCCAATAGTCGCTACAGATGTGGTTGGTAATAATGAAGTTGTACTTCACGATTATAATGGGCTTGTGTTTAAAACAGAACAAGAAGCTGTAGATGCAATAAAAAAATTATCGATAAATGCTGATTTGTTGAATCGATATTCGATAAATTCTCGTGAACTTTATCTTAAAACTTTTACGATGGAAAAGATGATATCTTCTATTGTAGATACGTATGTACAGGTTTTAAATCAGTAAGTTATTGTTTAAAATTGAAATAAGATGAAGATTGCCATCATTCAAGAATGGTTAGTAACCGTTGGCGGTTCAGATAAAGTAGTCAAAGCTATTGCGGATGTATTTCCAGACGCAGATATTTACACCTTAGTTGCTAAAAAACAAGTTTGTGACGAATTAGGGATTGACTGGAATAAAGTCCATACATCATTCATTCAGAAGTTACCTTTAGGGGTAAAGAAGCATAGGATGTATTTGCCTATATTTCCGTTTGCAATAGAACAGTTTGATTTACGGGGATATGATGTGATTATATCATCTTCTCATGCTGTAGCCAAAGGAGTTCTAACCAAAGCGGATCAATTGCATATTTGTTATTGTCATTCTCCTATTCGCTATGTATGGGATATGTATCATGAATACTTGGAAGAATCGGGGTTGACAAAAGGCTTGAAAGGATATCTAGCTAAATATATGCTTCACCGTATTCGTAAATGGGATTTGATATCCAGCTTCCGGGTTGACTATTTTATAAGTAATTCAGATTATGTGGGACGTCGAATTCAGGAGACATATAGGCGGGATGCTGTAACAATTCACCCTAATATTGATATTTCTAACTTTGATTTGTGCGTAGAGAAAGAAGATTTCTATTTAACTAGTAGTCGTTTGGTGGGATATAAGAAAATAGATCTTATTGTCGAAGCTTTCAGTCGTATGCCTAATAAAAAGCTGGTTGTGATTGGTGGAGGTCCTAATTTGGAAAAGATACGTAAGATTGCCGGGCATAATGTAACTGTTATGGGATATCAGTCATTTGCCGTACTAAAAGAAAAGATGCAGAAAGCTAAAGCCTTTGTTTTTGCAGCAGATGAGGATTTTGGTATGATTCCGATCGAAGCGCAATCATGTGGGACTCCTGTTATTGCTTATGGCAGGGGAGGTTCTTTGGAAACAGTAAAAGAAGGAGTAACAGGTCTTTTCTTTTATGAACAAACTGTAGAATCGATTATTGGTGCAGTAGAAAGATTTGAAAAACTAGAAACATCGTTTGATCCTAAAATAATACGTAACCATGCGGAGACTTTTTCGGAAGAACGTTTTAAGAAGGAAATAAAGGAGTTTGTAGAGTTAAAATATAATGAATTTAATCATCTAGTGAAATGAGTTATTTTATATTTGGCGGTTCCGGTTTTATCGGTACGCACCTTATTGCTCTAATTGATAATTTATATCCGGGTACAAAAATATACAATCTGGATATTGTGGAGAATAATCATGAAGGTAAATCTACATATATCAATTGTGATGTTCGTTCTGAAATAAATATTGATATACCCGTTACTTCCGAAGACGTCATCTTTAACTTTGCAGCCGTTCATCGTACCCCGGGACATCCGGACCAGGCTTATTTTGAGACGAATATTCGTGGTGCAGAGAATGTATGTGCTTTTGCCGAGAAGTTCGGGATAAAGAAAATCGTTTTTACTAGTTCCATAGCCCCTTATGGCGCAGCTGAAGATTTGAAAACAGAAGAGACGCTTCCCACACCGAACACGCCTTATGGAATTTCTAAGTTAGTGGCTGAAAAAATACATACGATTTGGCAGGCAAAAAAGTCGAACGAACGACAACTTACTATTGTTCGTCCGGGTGTGGTATTCGGTAAAGGGGAAAATGGTAACTTTACCCGTTTGTATTGGGGGATTCGTGGTGGTAAGTTCTTCTATCCGGGCCGTAAAGATACGATTAAAGCTTGCATTTATGTGAAAGAACTGGTTCGCTTTATGCTTTATCGTTTAGAGAATCATAATGAAGGAGTAGAGTTATATAACTGTACATATGAACCAGCTTTTACTATCGAGCAAATAGTAGAAACGATGAAAAAGGCTACGGGACTACAACGTACTGTTGTCGAGGTGCCGGGAAGTCTTCTAATGACAGTTGCAAGGATTGTCGGTTCGTTAGGGGGAAAAGCTTTAGGTATTTGTCCTGCTCGTGTGAAGAAGTTAATGATTTCTACTAATATATGCGGAAAGAAATTGGCTGATTCGGGGTATAAGTTTCATTATACATTTGAAGAAGCTATTAAGGATTGGTATAGAGATAACGATAATAAGTATTTGAGATGATTTTTCTGAAACAATTTGGGTATATAAAATAAATGTTGAGATGTAATAAACACGTGAGTGTTTCGTATGTGAGATGAAAAAAATGTAGGTCCCTAGCTTCATGCTGTAAACAGCATGATTCTCCTACATTGTGGATTAGAAATAGCGCGACGGCGCATTTCTAATCCACGCCCTGACATCGGAGGTTAAAGCCGATGTGAATTTCCCACTATATCAACTGTCTGTGAAGATCGTTGATATTTCCTGATTTTACGTATAGTGATGTATTTAGATACACAAATATAAAGAAAAAACATTGGGAGATTTGTATCGAAATATCCCAATGTTTGATTTTAATTATTGAGATGTTTTTTTCAAATCTCCCAATGTTTTTCCAGTTCTCCAAAAGGACAAAAGGACAAAAAGGACATATATGATTGTTTTTATTCATCTTAGTATAAGAATAATGAGGTATATTGCTGATCTTTATTATGTTAAGTGCTTTTGTAGACGTGTTACCTTACGAATATTGAAATCGTGTTTTGCGCCAACCTGAATCGTTTTGTCTGTCATGAAATGATTGGGCAACTCTTGAACAAAATTACCTATATTGTCAGGATTATTTAGTGAAAGGACCGTGCTTGGAAAGAAGGGTGACATCTTGTTTGCGTTTGCTTCCGCCTTCAATAATACAATCGTTTGACAATACGGTAAGATTATTGTACGAATTTCGGGGAAATAAAGGAGTTCCTTTCTGGAATTCCTCTCCCAACTAATAGGCTTCGTCGTTGGCATTGGAATTTTTATAGTACCATAGGGAATTTTTGTCCTTATGTCCTTTTGTCCTTTTGAAAGGAGGGCGCGTTGGTGGGGGAAAGAAGAGGTGTGTTAGATCTGTAACTTACTTGTATCCAGTCGATAAACTCTCGTTGCTTTTTTAGGAACGAAAATTTGTATGCTCGAAAAAATGCAGGAAGCTCACGTAATATGCTTTTTTGTGAATAGTGTCAGTGACAGTTGATTTTAGCAGTGGATCGCTAATTGTTTCCCTATGTGGACAATATTTGATAAAGTAATAAAAACTGAAATATTATAAATTATTAATCATAGAATGACATGGCAAAAGAAAAACAGAAACCATACGAGTTTTTAAGCAATTTGGTATTGGCTTTAATGGGAACGGATCGTATTTTCAGTAACAGTTTCTTTTCCAGCGAATTTGCTATCTCTCCCAATACACTGAGTGAGATAAGACGGGGAGAGGATATGTACATTTATCAGTATGTACGGGTGATACGGTGTATGATGAAGTATCTTCATTTAATTGTTCGAATGGATATGTTGCTGAAGGAATTAAGAACCGTATTAGCTTCCAATTGTGATTTGGTGGTTGCTACGATTCCGCACCGTTTTCACGGAACTTACCAACCGAAAGAGTGGGTGGTAGTAATGCATTGGGATGGTATAAAATAAATGTTGAAATGAAGAAATATGTAGGTCCCTAGATTCATGATAAACTCATGAAATCCCTACATTTTGCAGGTTAGAAATCGTACAGCGGTATATTTTTAACTTGACCCTCGTATCGGTGTAAAAACTGATATGTATCTATATGTGAAATATACCAACTGTCTGTGAGGATCGTTGGTATATTGCGTTTTAAGGGAACGTTGTACCATAGGGGAGTGGAAAATAGAATAGATGGTTAAAGAATACAAAAAAAGAGCAAACTCATAATGTTCCTAAATCTTTCCGGAATCTGTATCGTTATTTGTAGCATAGAATAAAGTATAGTATTAACGCTAAAAGAATAACGATTATGAAGAAATTTCTATCTCTACTTGTACTGGCTCTGGTAGCCGTGCAGTTTTCATTCGCAAAAGATGTGATAACTAAAGACATGAATCAGTTGCCGCTTCCGGCACGTAATTTTATCAATAGTAATTTTACAAAACCACAGGTTGCCCATATCAAAATTGATAAGGATATGATGGAGTCTACCAAGTATGAAGTGTTATTGATGGATGGTACGGAAATTGATTTTGACAGTAAGGGAAACTGGGAAGAGGTAAGTGCTAAGAAAGGGCAGACTGTTCCTGTTAGTATTGTTCCGGGATTTGCTGTCAACTACCTGAAAGCGCATAATTTTGTGAATGAAGGAGTGACAAAAGTGGAACGTGACCGCAAAGGGTATGAGATTGAATTGTCTACCGGGCTTTCCTTCAAATTTGATAAGAAAGGAAAATTTATCAAGGCTGATGATTAACAAGTTGCAGTAAATAGACCTAAACAAGAAGATAACTATGTGGAGATTTAAGTTTAGCGCATGGGCAGTAGTGTTGCTTATGACTGCCCTTTCTTTCGGCGCATGTGATAATGACGATGATGATACTTTTGTTCCGCCCAGTAATATTACGGAGGCCTTGAAACAGGTATATCCGGCTGCCCAGAATATAGAATGGGAGATGAAAGGTGCTTATTATGTAGCTGACTGTTGGGTGAGCAATGATGAATTGGAAGTCTGGTTTGATGCTAATGCCAACTGGGTGATGACAGAAAATGAACTGAACAGTATTGATCAGTTGGTGCCGGCTGTTTATACGGCTTTTATAGATTCTAAATATAACGCGTGGGTAGTGACAGATGTATATGTGTTGACATTTCCACAGAATCCGATGGAATCTGTGATTCAGGTGAAACAAGGTAGCCAGCGCTACTCGCTTTATTTCACGCAGGATGGTGGATTGATACATGAAAAAGATATCAGTAACGGAGACGATACGAATTGGCCGCCAACTGAATAACTTTTAATCATAAAAATGACAACGGACCATTTCTATAAAAGGAATGGTCCGTTGCTTTTTATAATTACATTTGTTTGTAATCCTTGGCCAATCCTCCTTCACTTGTTTCTTTATAGAGTGACGGTAGGTCATGTCCGGTCTGTTTCATCACTTGCACTACTTTGTCGAAAGAGACACGGTGCATGCCATCGGTGAAAGCTGAATAAAGATTAGCATCCAGCGCACGTGCGGCGGCGTATGCATTTCGTTCGATGCAGGGAATTTGTACCAATCCGCATACCGGGTCGCAAGTCATTCCCAAATGGTGTTCCAAGCCCATTTCTGCTGCATACTCAATTTGTGCAGGGCTGCCCCCGAACAATTGATTGGCGGCAGCCGAAGCCATTGCGCAGGCAACACCGACTTCTCCCTGACAACCTACTTCTGCTCCGGAAATGGATGCGTTGAATTTGACGATGTTGCCAAACAAACCGGCAGTGGCTAACGCACGTAAAATGCGCATATCGCTAAAGTCACGGCTTTTTTGAAGATGATAAAGTACGGCAGGCATAACTCCACAAGAACCACAAGTCGGAGCGGTTACTATTTTACCGCCGGAAGCATTTTCTTCACTTACTGCCAAAGCATAAGAGAAGACGAGCCCTCTGGATTGCAGGGATTGTTTGTATCCGGTAGCACGTATGTAGTAAGTGGAGGCTTTCCGCCGGAGATTTAGTGGTCCGGGTAGTACGCCCTCTGCTTCGAGTCCACGGTGAATGGCATCTTTCATGGTAGCCCATACTTCAGCCAGGTAGTCCCATATATCTTCTTCCTCACATTCCTTTACGTATTCCCAATAACTTTTTCCGGTATCTTCACACCATTGGAGTATTTCAGTCATGTTTTCCATACCATATACATCGGGGCTTTCGATGGTTGGATTGTCATTATTTTCTGCCAGTGCACCACCACCGATGCTATAAACAGTCCAATTCTCCTGTACTTTATCGTTGCTATCCAGAGCTGCAAATGTCATTCCGTTCGGATGGAACGGTAGAAAGACTTTGGGCTGCCACACAATTTCTACCGGGGCAGTGGGTTGCAAAGTGTCTATAATGGCTACATCCGTCATGTGTCCTTTGCCTGTAGCAGCTAAACTGCCGTAAAGGGTTACTTTAAAAGATGCAGCATCCGGATGACGTTCCAGAAACATTTCGGCAGCTTTGCGCGGTCCCATAGTGTGGCTACTGGAAGGTCCTGTGCCTATTCTATATAGCTCTTTTATCGATTTCATGACTGATGATGTGTTTTTGTTAATACCATTTCTTTTTTCTGAAGTACAAATATACAATAATACCGATAATTGCCATTACAATCCAGGCAAATAAATACCCGTATTGCCATTCGAGCTCGGGCATCCATTTGTAATTCATTCCCCATACTCCGACCAGAAATGTCAAAGGGATAAAGATGGTGGATACGATGGTTAACCTCTTCATGATGTCGTTCATACGTAAATCATTGTTGGAGATGTACAGATCGACTAATGAGGAAAGAGTTTCCCGGCAGATCTCAATGGTCTGTAATACAAATTGCAAGTGGTCGTTTACATCATTGAAAAAGGCACGGTTCACTTTGTGAATAAGCAGGTTTTCTGCCCGTAGTAACTTGATATATTGTTCTTTTAGTGGAAGGATGGATTTTTTCATCAGCATATATTGGCGTCGTAATGCCTGAATCTGAATTCCGATGTCATCACCGCTGGTGATGGTGAGCAGTTCTTCTTCCAAATCTTCGAGTGCGTCATCAATGGAAGAGATTGTTGAAATATAGTTTCCCATGATGCTGTTGAGCAGCACGCTAAGTAGATAATCAGTCTGGCGGCTGCGTATCTTCAGGACATCATTGCGCAGAGCGGAACTGACATCATCGAAGAAGTCGGTTTCTTTTTCGAGGAAAGTAAGTACGTAGTTATTACCTAGAATAAGACAAACTTGCTGTTGGAGCAACTCGTCCAGTTCGTCTTCTTCTTTATGTTCGTTGGGGTAGAATATTTTTAAGATCAGGACGATGTATTTGTCATGCTCTTCTATCTTGGTAGGATGATCCGCATTCAGTATATCTTGCAGGACTAGGAAGTCTATTTCAAAATGACTGCAAATTTCACGGATAGTCTCCGTATCTTTCATTCCGTGTATTTGTAGCCAATTGATCCGATCGCTGTTCAGTGTTCCCTTGATGGCTTGAAAGGTGTCGTTGGCGCTTTCCTGCATCTCGGTAGCATTGTAAGTACAAAGATGTAAGTGGGTAGGAGTAAGACTGTCTCCTGTGTAAATAAGCTTTTCGCTTAACAGATTATTCTTCATGCTTTATTCTCGTTTTAGAAAACCACTGTAACAAAGGTAGTGGTTTTCTAAATGAGAACAAGTTCTTTGGACGTTTTGTTTACAGGTTAGTCAAAATCGACTACTGTGATTCCGGCACCGCCAAACTGCACATGTTCGTCGGCATAGTGGCTCACTCCCGGTACGGTGGCCAGATACTGGCGGATTAATGTACGAAGTATTCCCGTTCCTGTGCCGTGAAGGATGCGTACACGGTCCATGCCGACTAATATGGCGTCATCAATAAAATAGGTGACCGCTTGCAGAGCTTCGTCTCCGCGCATTCCACGCACATCGATGTCCTGTTTGAAACTAAGCTTCTTTTCGTACATCTGATCGTGTGTCTGGCTACTGACAAAGGTGCTTTTGGCGATTCCTTCCGTCTTGGGTGCATTATTGGTACGTTCCAAACGGTCTATTTTTACGGTCGTTTTTATGCTTCCAAAAGCAACGGTCGCATTTTTACCATTGATTTCCATCACTTGGCCGACACTTGTCTGTCCTTTGATTTTTACATTTTCACCTACTGCAATCGGCACTACTTTAGGAGCACTTGACGGGGAAGAGACTGCGGCTTTCGGTTCGTTTTTCTTATTTTTCTTCCGTTCTTGTTTCTCCTTTAATTTCTTCATTTTCTGTGCAATCTTCTCTTCATGCTCTTTAGAAGCCAGCGCATCTAAAGAAGTACGGAAGTCTGTCAGCTCCTGACGTGCCTGGCGTGTTTTTTCCTTTTCAGCTTGTGCTTCCTTGATTGTGCGTATTGTGTTTTCAATGCGTGCATTGGATTCCTGAAGCATCCGTTCCGCTTCTTCTTTTGCTTGCCGGATGATCTCTTTCCGTGATTTCTGCAACTCTTCCATTTCCGTTTGGTAGCGGGCAATGGTTTCTTCCATGTGCTTTTCCCGTTGACGGATAGTTTGACGTTTTCCTTCCCAGTAACGCTTGTCGCGCACGATGTCCTGAAGGTATTTGTCGGCATTGATATATTCACTTCCTACGATTTCCGAAGCATCTGCAATGACATCTTCCGGCAATCCGATTTTTCGTGCGATTTCTACGGCAAACGAACTTCCGGGATTTCCGATTTGTAGCTGGAAAAGTGCTTGCATGAGATGGCGGTCGTAAAGCATGGCTCCGTTCACTACTCCTTCATGATCTTCGGCAAAATGTTTCAGATTCTGGTAGTGGGTGGTGATGACTCCGAAGGTTCCTTTCTGGTTGAAACGTTTCAGAACGGCTTCGGCAATAGCACCTCCAATTTGCGGTTCCGTACCTCCACCGAATTCGTCAATCAGGATGAGGCTCCGCTCGTTGCAACTCTTCATCATGATTTTCATATTGGTCAGGTGAGAAGAGTAGGTACTCAAATCGTCTTCAATAGATTGCTCATCACCAATATCGATAAAGATGCTGCTGAATATACCGGCGTGACTGCGTTCGTGCAAGGGAATGAGCATACCGCATTGCAACATATATTGCAGTAAACCGACTGTTTTGAGGCAGACGGACTTACCTCCGGCATTCGGACCGGATATAATAAGAATACGTTGTTTTTGATTCAGTTCTATATCCAGTGGTACGACTTTCTTTCCGTGTTTGGCAAGTGAAAGTTGTAATAAAGGATGCACAGCCATTGTCCAGTCCAGTAGTTGCTCATTCTCTACGGCGGGTTTCAGACTATTGGTCTGTATGGCGAAATAGCTTTTCGCACGGATAAAATCTATTTCTGCCAGAAATTCGTATGATTGAAGGATTTCCGGGATAGACGGACGGAGAATGTTTGAAAACTCGGTAAGGATGCGAATAATTTCGCGTCGTTCGTCGCCTTCGAGTTCGCGAATACGGTTGTTGGCTTCTACGACTTCCGCCGGTTCTATAAACACTGTTTTTCCGCTAGCGGATTCATCGTGTACAATACCTTTGATTTTTCGCTTGAGTCCGGGTGCGACGGGGATTACCAAACGTCCGTCACGCATGGTGGGAGCTACGTCTTTATCTACGTATCCTTCGGATTGTGCGCTGCGCAGAATGCTGTTTAACGAGCGGGAAATATTTCCCATCGTACTGGCAAGCTCGCGACGTATACGGGCTAATTCGGTGGAAGCATTATCCTTGATTTTTCCATATTTGTTAAGGATACCGTCTATTTTTCCTATCAGTTGAGGGAAAACAGCTATATCTCCTGCCAGTCGTTTCAGGCTGGGGTAGGGGGTATCGTTCTCTTCTTCATCTTCATTTCGATGGAGAAAGCGTACAATGTCACGGATGGTTTCTAACGAACGGCGCAGGTCGAATAGTTCTTGCTCGTCCAGATACATTCCTTCTATCCGCACTCGCTTTAGTGAAGGGCGGACATCAAAGAAAAATTGATCGGGAAATCCGTCTTCTTCCTGAATGATGCGGACAAACTCTGTTACCTGGTTTAATTTCTCCTCTACTTCTTCATGTTGTTCGGAAAAGGTCATGTCTGTAACTCTTTCTTCGCCTAAAGTGCTAAGACACTTATCTTTTAGTAACTGTCTGATCTGGTCGAATCCTATCTTTTGCTCAAAATTTTGAGGGTATATCATATCTTTGTTCTTACTAATGGACTGCAAAAATACGATTAATTCGCGAAAAAATTATCAGAATGTTTGCAGATTTAAAAATGATTCGTACCTTTGCACCGCTTTCAACGGAAAGCACTTCTGATAAAGGAGTTTTGGAGAGGTGGCAGAGTGGTCGATTGCGGCGGTCTTGAAAACCGTTGTACTGCGAGGTACCCGGGGTTCGAATCCCTGTCTCTCCGCAATAAACGCTGAAAATCAGCAGATTGTAAAACAAGCACCCAATTTTACACCCAAGAGTGTAAAATTGGGTGCTTTTGTATTATTTAAGATTTATACTTGAAAATAGGGACACAACCAATGTTATTGGGTAAAAATAGAGCATTATTATTGATTAAGTTTATTCAATCGCATAACAATTGACGTTTGACTTCTGCCCATTTTGTTTGCAATATATTTGACGCTCTTACCCTCATTATGCAGTTTCAATAGAAATTGGTCTGCACTTCTTGTCCATCTTTTATTGGCATTGGGGTGCTTCACATAACTCTCTTCTGAAACCTTTTCAGGATGCAAAAATTCATCCACAAATACAGAGGGGAAACGCTTGTCATATAGCACAAGAGTTTTCATCTTTGCCCTTGTTATTGCTACATAAAACAATCTACGTTCTTCTCCATATGGGAATTGGTCGCTTTTAGTTAGTACATAGTTAAGCACAGGGTCGTCACTCACAAGAGATGGGAAGCCATAAGTGTCTTTATTGCATTGCAAGAGTATTACGTAATCTGCTTCAAGACCTTTCGATTTATGTACAGTCAAAAACTCGATTTTTCGTCCTCCTATCACATAAAAGAACCTATTGCCCTCTTTGATGGATTGGTACATAAAAGAGAGATAATAATCATCAAAGGAATAACGTCCCAACAAAAATATTGATTTGTCTGATGGAATAGAAGCTACAAGTTGCCCTATCGTATTGCAATAATCACGTCTGTCATAAGAATAAAACTCCAATTCTGTTTTCATTTCAGAACTGAACGAGTGTATATCTTTCTGAATTTGTGATTTATTGCGTTGTATGAAATGAGAGGACAACGAAACCAAAGGTTCTCCAAATCTGTATGTGGTTTCAATCTTATTTATTTCTGTTGCTCCAAAGTATTCGGAGAATTGATTGAAAAGAGCCATATCACTTCCCGAAAAACGATATATGGACTGCCAGTCATCGCCTACGCAATACAACTTTGCTGGTGGATTTCCCTCACGCAACACTTTTAAAAAGTTATAACGGTCAACAGATATGTCTTGAAACTCGTCCACGATGATATAATCATACTCAACAGGACGTGAAACACGACATATTTCTGTGGCTTGAAGAATCGCATCAGTAAAATCAATTTGGTTATTATCTCTTAATGCGCTTATATAGCGTTCATATACAGGCTGGAATATATTCTTGATAATAAAAACACTCCGTTCATCCTCTGCATACTTCGCTCGTTTAAGAACGTCCTTAACTGATTTACAGCTTGATTTCACTAATGTCACAAAAGTAACAACAAGTCGTATAAATGCCTTTTCCTGCTTACTTCCTTTGGGTAAAACTAAATCATATAACTCTTCATCCGTTTTCTCTTGAATTGGTACACCTGCATCATCTAATAGTTTACGGAGTTTATCCCTAATATCAGAATAATGGAAATCAGCACTTGATGTTACTAAAAGTTGAGTGCCAAATTTCTCATGAGCTGCTTTCTTCCAAGTTATACCATCATTATATTTTTGATTGGCTTCTTCGTATGTTATATTTTTATCCTTTGCAAACCAAGCTGGAACAAGACCATGTTCATCAACCCCGAAATGCTCCAGATAGATTCGTTTGGTTACTCCATTTTGCTCGAAATATATGGAAAAATCGGGGCGATATTGAGAGTGCATTTCATCTGCCAATTGATGTTCGTATGCCTCTTCATATCTGAATCTTACTCCAAGTGAAGACAAGACAAAGCATATCTTTTGCTCTTGCTCACTTCTCACATATATGGCTCGACCATCCATATCGGGACACATTGCTTTTAACTGAACATTTTTTTGTTCCGATAACTTTTCTCGCCTTTCATTCTTGCGTTGCTCCCAATCCGCTTCATTGGATTGATAATCAATAAAATATTCTACTATACTATTCTTAAAATCCTTATTCCCTAATAAAGTGTGATAAATATCTACGAATAAAGAATCAGTATTATCGCAAATAGATGGTTTTGTGCCTGTTGCTCTTCCAATAATATCAATGGCTAATTTATGAAAAGTATAACCTTTCAAGCCGTTAGTAGCCATTCTTTCCGTAAGTTCGGCTGCTGCTTTGTTCGTGTAACTAATGAGTAAGATTCTATGAGGTACAATGCCTTTTATTTCTGTTAGATACTTGACTTTTCCAACAATAGAAGAGGTCTTTCCACTACCTGCGCTACTAACAACCAAGCAATTATCTTCTTCTGAAACGATTGAGCGTCTTTGCTGCTTGTCCAATGGATATTTCAAACAATGGTCGAAAAATTCTTTATGTGTATCAAGTAAAGAATTTATAACCGCATCATTATGTTGCTCGACAATCTTATTGATATTCCCAAAGTCACGAATTAGGTTTGAGATTGCTACAGATGGAGTGATATTGAAGGCTTCAAGTCTCTTGACTAATGAATGCGCCTCTTGAAAATATGGTATATAATGATTTGTGAAATCCTTTTCTTGCGTTGCAGAGATTATCTTACATGAAAAAACATTATTAAGGTCGGTCGGAATATCAATAAATGCTTCGTTGTTTAATGCCGACAATCTCTCTTTTGCTTGCTCATAATTGGATTTATTGCTATAAGAAGATATGTGGTTTAACTTTTCTGAAAGTTCCTTGGACTTGTTTTTTAGGCGTATTCGTATTGTGGCTACTGCAATAACAGAAATAGCAACAAGAGAAACCACAACTATAAGTAAAACCAACTGCATATCAGAGGATGATGACTATTTAAATTTTTCAATCCACCTATAATCATCCCCCTTGGTACTCCATTGGAATTTCCACATGTCACCTGTCCTATCATTTATAAGATAGTATTGATACATGCTTGTCAATGGTTGAATAGAGAATATACATTTTTCGTTATCGGATCCTAATTCGTCTTTGTTTATAGGTATGCAAAATAGATTATCTAAATCTTGTGTGCTATATTGGACTTGCCATAGTCGTCCATTATACGAATCTAATAATATGAAAGTCCACATGTTTTGGGTGGCAAACATCTGAAACCTATTAGTCCAATTTGAAGTTGCTTCGGGATATGCAAGAGAGAAGATGTTGATTGGGGCAGCAAACATATAATCTTCACCTTTTACACTAAATTGAACTTGCCAATTTTTCCCTGTATATGTATCAAGCATTATGAAAGTCCACATGTTTTGTGTTTCATAAAGGCAAAACCTACTTTCCTTATCTCCAGATATTTCTCTTGCACTACAAATAATCCAAGACTGACCATCATCTTGTATTTGCTGCACTTCACCTGTCATCGTATTTAAACGAAGCTGGTTATGATAGTTTCGCGTACTATACATTTTATAAACTTGGGCATACGATGCCAACGTAATAACCATCAATGCAAATGATACAATAAGCTTCTTCATAATTTATTATATTATTGGCTATTAATTGATTTTATTTTTCAGGGAATAAACTTGACAATGCTCGTCTAATGGCTTGGCGAATATCATCAGCTTCTGTTTCTCCTTGCCCCTCTGCCGTACAAGAGCATATCATTTCATTGGTTTTTGCAGAACTAAATTGTATGGTTACTTCTATTGTATAGCCTAAACCTCTGTTACGCCTACCACTCTCGCCATAATTGACAATTAAGGTTTCATTCGCTAATTCGGATTTGAGTTCAGGCAATATAATATACCCCTGTTTTATCAATATTCCTGCTATCACATCACTCGGATTAACACTTTTGGTAGTTGAAGAGCCATAGATACCATATTGACCTCCATATGTACCTCCTGTGCTTGATGTCAATTCCTTTGTCGGAGAAATGTATGCGTATTTATACATTTCAATAGGAGCATTCCTTACTATTACAGGTGTTCGAAGTGGTGCACACCCATTTGCTAATAGAATGGTGCAAAAAACTAATAGCCAATTTTTAATTGCGTTCATACACTACACATTTATCCTCCAGCTTCCACAAAGGATGGGTTAAATCACGAAGCGTGGAACTGTATGCCACACTCTTACTTGAAGGTCGTAGGAAACCTTGGATACGGATGTAACAATAGCAGCCCACGCTATAGCGTGAGAACCACTATGCTATCCTTGTATCCAATTTGAAAATTTCCTACGTTTTCAAGTACAAGATAAGCATAACGCTTCTTCTTTTTTCTTATGTCTTGGAAAGAGTTGCCTCAATCCGCTTACAAAGATATTTAATTTTATTGAGATACAATCAAATACTATCAAAATTACATTCTGAACCCTCTACTTTTTCTTGGCTCTTCCGCAGACTGTCGCAAACCTTGCCTTAATTTCTTCCATTGTTCCTTGAACCATTCACCTATCGGTTGTCGGTTTATGGTCAGCACCAATTTGTTATCATCGACCGGACTTTTCTCCACTTTGAAAACATCATTCTTGATTTCAAATCTTCGTCTATGCTCTTCGGAATAAATTTTACCATTACACCTGATAGATTCTTTTTTGGTCAAAAGACTGTTTACCATGTCTTTGGTAAATCCGATAGCATAACATAGTTTTTCCATTCTCAACATCTCTTTGAGCAATGGGAACCAGTTGAATGCTTTTTCAAGAATGGTGTTCAATCGTGATATTTCCTTGTCTTTGGTTTCAAGCTCTTGATTATGTATTCCTTGCAGGTTACGAATCTGCTTGCCGTGCTGTTCCTGCATTTGTTGCATCTTGGCTTTTAATTCATCAATACCCTTGTCACGTTTGGCTATTTCATGACGTAAATTCTCGTTAGATTGTTCCAAATCTTTCAATTTACCGCTGCCGAAAAGAGAACCGACACCACTTGCTATGGCGGTGGCTGCATCAGTGGCTACACTTTTGAGCTTGTCGGTGCGTATCTCCGATTTTACCTGTTTCAGCTCCTGTTCGGCAAAGCTTATTTGTTGCTCCTTGTGTCGTTTGGTTTCCTCTATACGTTGCAGTTCAGCTTTCTGTTTTTCAATGATAAAGTCGTTTCGCTCTAAATGCTCTTTGCCAGTGACGGCCTTTGACTGCCCACGTTCCATTATTAGAATGTCGGATGCCAAGCTCTGCATTTCGGTCATATCTTCATCATTAAGTTTTCGGCTTTTTCCGGTTTCGTGGTTCATCCAGTCGAAAACGATATGGGCATGATAATTCGGTTTGAACCATCTTTCGCCTATTTGGAAACTCTCCCTATCTTCGGCTTCGGGGTGTCCGCTCAGCCAATGCCCCTCGTCCTTGTGCAGGAAGATTTGAAGCGGTGTGATGCCCCAACGCCTTTGGCACTCCTCGCCGAATTTACGCACGTCAGCCAGTGTGGTGTCCGGTCTGACGAGTAACACTCCCTCACGGATGGGGGAACATCCCGCCACCTTGATAGTCTTTCCATTCTTTCCCTTGCGTTCCCTTTCTTTTTCCTGCATGGCACGTCCGGTCTTTTCCTTGACCATTCGTTTGACGTTGTCATAGTGCGTCCGCAGTTCGGGAGTGCCGAAGTCGGGATTTATCCACTGTTCGTTATCGGTGGAAAGTTCGGGAACGACATAGATTCT
>NZ_JAJKHN010000111.1:0-17347 GCF_020982715.1 Bacteroides sp. 1_1_30 | reverse complement strand
TCGTGGGCTCGGAGATGTGTATAAGAGACAGTGTTATATCTTTAATGAGGTATATACATACGAGCACTGCTCCCTTACGACTGTCGGAGTTGTAACGGGCGCCACCACCAATATGTATTTACTAACATTGTTCTCATTGTCTTTTGTAATTTTATGGGGGCAAATATAGACACTTTGTTTGAAACAGCAAACAAAATATGACTTTTTTTCTCTTTTGCCTTCATTTTTCTGATATAGAACAATTTTCAACCTGAACTGTTCTTATAAATATTGAATATTTAAACAAAAACAATTATGAAACAGAGAAAAGTTTTAGTAGGTATCGCTATTGCCATTTTCATTATATTATTATTGTATTGGTTATTGGTAGCAGAGGATATGAAACCCTGGTTGTCGGCTATGGTTCCTTCCGTGGCACAACAATTCTTTGCTTGATTCTGACAGGCCTCGGATAAATCATGTATCTTTGCAAGGATAGTGACTAATAACCAAAATAATAACAATAGACTAAGATATGGAAAATTTTATTTTTCAAAATCCTGTGAAACTAATCATGGGAAAAGGGATGATTGCCCGGCTGGCTAAAGAAATACCGTCCGACAAACGTATTATGATTACTTTTGGCGGCGGAAGCGTGAAGAAAAACGGAGTGTACGATCAGGTAAAGGAAGCATTGAAGGACCATTTTACGGTAGAATTTTGGGGAATCGAACCCAATCCTGCCATCGAAACTCTCCGTAAAGCGATTGCTTTGGGAAAAGAAGAGAAAGTGGATTATTTGCTGGCTGTTGGCGGCGGTTCTGTTATTGACGGTACGAAATTGATTTCCGCAGGAATCCTGTATGATGGTGATGCCTGGGATTTAGTACTTGCCGGACGCCCGGTAACTCATACTGTACCTCTTTCCACTGTATTGACTTTGCCTGCTACCGGTTCGGAAATGAATAACGGAGCAGTTATTTCCCGTCGCGAAACGAAAGAGAAATATCCTTTTTATGCCAACTATCCAATCTTCTCTATTCTTGATCCGGAAGTAACTTTTACCTTGCCACCTCATCAGGTAGCTTGTGGATTGGCTGATACCTATGTTCATGTGATGGAGCAATATATGACTACTTCCGGACAGAGTCGCGTTATGGACCGTTGGGCAGAAGGTATTCTGCAAACTCTGGTGGAGATTGCTCCGAAAATTCGTGAAAACCAGCATGATTATCAACTGATGGCTGATTTTATGCTTTCGGCTACAATGGCATTGAATGGATTTATTGCTATGGGAGTGTCTCAAGACTGGGCTACTCACATGATCGGGCATGAAATTACTGCTTTGCACGGATTGACACATGGCCATACGTTAGCCATTGTTCTTCCTGCCACGTTGCAAGTGCTTCATGAAGAAAAAGGGGATAAGCTTTTGCAGTATGGTGAAAGAGTTTGGGGAATTACTTCCGGTACGAGAGAAGAGCGGATTGATGAAGCAATTTGCCGTACCGAAGAATTTTTCCGTTCACTGGGACTGACTACACGTTTGCATGAAGAGAACATCGGACAGGAAACTATTCTGGAAATCGAACGCCGCTTCAATGAACGTGGTGCTAAATATGGTGAGAATGGAAATGTAACAGGTGCTGTTGCTCGTAGAATATTAGAGACTGCACTTTAGGCACACTCTTACATGAAGTTTATAGAATAAGAAGGTTTCCGAAAAATCCTTCTTGCTAAATAAAATGTGTACCCTAAAAGTTGGATATAAAACTTTTGGGGTACATTTCATTAGTAGTGGTAATAATGTAAAGTAGCGGGGCAGTATTATTATCTTACAGGGTATACTTCATAATCAGTAACAGCAAAAAGAGTGATTTTATAAATCCAAGGCTTTTCGGTATTCTGTTTACTATTTCTCAATATTCTCTGTTCTTGGAATTTTGAACCAGAAACAAGAACCTTCTCCTTCTTTAGATTCCGCTCCGATAACTCCTCCCAGCCGCTCTACAATGACACGACAGATGGCTAGTCCGAGACCTGTTCCTTTAATAAACGAATTCAGTTTGACGAAACGTTCGAACACCTTGTCTATTTTGTCAGCAGGAATTCCGATACCTGTATCTTTTACATAAAAGTATATTTCATCACTTGCTTCTTCAATCCGGTATCCCATTTCGATAGAACCCTTGGAAGTGAACTTTAAGGCATTGTTTGTAAAGTTGATGATAACCTGTGATAAGCGTATGCGGTCTGTATTAATAATACATTGATTTGCTCTCTCTGTGAATACGATTTGTACGTCCGGTGAAGAGTTTTTTTCTTGCATTTGTCTGCAAATACCTTCCATCAGTTCATTAATGTCAGTTTGCGCAAATGTGAATTCCATAGTACCGGCTTCGATTTTGGAAAGATCCAGAATATCGTCTATCAGTTGCAATAATAAGATGTTGTTGCTGGAGATTATTTTCACGAACTCCTGTTTCTCTTCTTCCTCCTCTGTCTGACAAACCATTTCGGAAAATCCTACAATTGCGTTTAGTGGGGTTCGTATTTCATGGCTCATATTAGCGAGAAAGGCAGATTTTAGTCGATTGGATTCTTCGGCTTTTTCCTTTGCCTCTTGCAACATTCTATTCATTTTTAGTTTTTCTGTGATGTTTTCAAAACGAAGTAATCCGCCAATAATTTCAGTTTCTTTTTCGTCGCCAAAAACGGGAGTTGCGGTCACTTCAAAATCGACATCGTCTACTCTGATTGTATGTCGGATTATTTTGCCTTGTTCGATTGCTTTCTTGAAAGCACATTGTCCACATGGTTCATTACGAAGTGCACTGGTCTGATAGCAAATTTTTCCCGGTATGTATCGTCTTCCTTTTACCAGGCTGGCGATTTGTCTTGTTTCTTCCCATTGCACCCGGTAATTTTTATCAATATAGATAAGCCCGAAGTCAATACTTTTTAGAGCTAGTTTCTGCTTCTTCAATGCTTTTTCCAGTTCTTCTTTGGCTGCAACCAATTCTCTTTCATAATTCTTGAGTTGAGTGATCTCCCATCGGGTTGCCAGTAGCCATCTTTTTTCCCCTTCCCATGAAATAATTGATTTTACAGCAATCGTATCATGGGTGATTCCATCGGGAGTGATATATTTTTCTTCTTTGCGGTATACTTTGCCTTCTTGTACGAGTTCTTTGTCGATATTTCGGTATTTTTCTCCTCTTTCTTCTCCGTATATTTCGTAGTCAGTATGTCCGATAGCCTCTTCACTACTGATACCGGATTGAACGGCTGATTCTTTATTCCAGTAATAGTATCGGAAATCATTTGCAATGTCTTTTACGAAGATCGGAAAAGGAAGGTTGTCGAGAATATCAAAAGAAAAACGATAGGAATGATTGGTCTTTTTAATCGTTTTGTGTAATTTGTGGATTCTATATAATAAAATGCTAATGATAAGGAGTAAAATAATTACCAGTAAATAATTATAACCCCAAGGTACTTCACCAATCCAGAAAATTAACAAAATATTGTTTGCCATAAAATGTTTGATATAAATAGGGTGTAAAGATATGAATTGTTCTTTAACTATCAAAAAGATAATACATAAATATATTGCTTTTCAACATTATATTATGAGGATGTAATAAAATATGATATGATGAATGTGGATGTATGTGGATGTATGGTGTCTTGTATTTCCTGTATGGTATGATATTTTGAATGATTTTGAATCTTTTTCTAGAGGGAAAATGTATTAAAATATTAAATGATGTCTCATGAACTAAAATCATTTCTAATTTGTTTTAATAACGCTGGAGTATTTTCTATTTTTGTTCACCTAAATTAGTTTTGATAGAGTCAAAATAAAACAATCATTTAATTACGTATGCTAATAACCATTATTATTCTCGTTCTTTCGGCTGTCTTTTTCGTGAACGGCAAGGTTCGTTCGGATATTGTGGCACTATGTGCGCTGATAGCCTTACTTGTTTTTCAGATATTAACTCCTGACGAGGCACTCTCCGGTTTTTCTAATTCGGTAGTCATTATGATGATCGGATTGTTTGTTGTAGGAGGGGCTATTTTCCAGACGGGACTGGCAAAAATGATTAGTTCCCGAATTCTTAAACTTGCGGGAACCAGTGAGATCCGGTTGTTTCTATTGGTGATGTTGGTGACTTCTGTCATTGGTGCGTTTGTCAGTAACACAGGCACGGTGGCATTGATGCTTCCTATTGTTGTTAGTCTGGCGATGAGTGCCGGCATGAATCCCAGCAGGCTGTTAATGCCGTTGGCTTTTGCAAGTAGTATGGGAGGTATGATGACTCTGATTGGTACTCCGCCGAACCTTGTGATACAGAATACGTTGACTTCCGCCGGACTTGAGCCGCTTTCTTTCTTCTCTTTCCTGCCTGTCGGCATTGTCTGTGTAATTGTCGGTACACTGGTTCTGATGCCGCTTAGTAAATGGTTTCTTTCTAAAAAAGGCCAGAAAGATGATAATAAACGTTCGGGCAAGTCATTGAAACAGTTGGTTAATGAATATGGACTCTCCAGTAATTTGTTTCGTTTACAGGTGATAAAAGATTCACGGCTTTTGGGGAAGACAATAATAGATTTGGATATTCGTCGTAAATATGGTCTGAATATTATGGAAGTTCGTCGTGGTGATGCATCGCAACATCGTTTTCTAAAAACGATTACTCAAAAGTTTGCTGCACCGGACACGATGTTAGAAGTAGAGGATATTTTGTATGTGACTGGAGACTTTGATAAGGTGCAACTCTTTGCGGAAGATTACCTGTTGGAGATCTTGGGCGACCATGCAACGGAAGAAACAAAAAGTACGACTAATTCGCTTGATTTTTATGATATCGGTATTGCTGAAATAGTATTGATGCCATCTTCTAATTTGATAAACCAGACAATTAAAGAAGCTGGTTTCCGTGATAAGTTTAATGTGAACGTATTAGGGGTTCGTCGTAAAAAGGAATATTTATTGCAAGATTTGGGGAATGAGCGTATTCATAGTGGTGACGTGCTTTTGGTGCAAGGAACATGGAATAATATAGCCCGTCTTAGTAAGGAAGATGCTGATTGGGTTGTTTTGGGGCAACCTTTGGCGGAAGCGGCTAAAGTTACGTTAGATTATAAAGCTCCGGTAGCAGCTGCTATTATGGTGTTAATGGTCGCAATGATGGTTTTTGATTTCATTCCGGTAGCTCCGGTTACAGCCGTTATGATAGCGGGTATATTGATGGTGCTTACGGGATGTTTCCGCAATGTGGAAGCGGCTTATAAAACGATTAACTGGGAAAGTATTGTATTGATTGCTGCCATGCTCCCTATGTCTCTGGCATTGGAGAAAACGGGAGCTTCGGAATATATTTCCAATACATTGGTGAACGGTTTGGGATCATACGGACCGATTGCATTGATGGCAGGTATTTATTTTACGACTTCGTTGATGACGATGTTTATTAGTAATACGGCTACCGCTGTTTTGCTTGCTCCGATTGCTTTGCAAAGTGCCATACAGATTGGAGTCAGTCCGGTTCCTTTTCTGTTTGCCGTGACGGTAGGTGCAAGTATGTGTTTTGCTTCTCCGTTCTCTACGCCGCCTAATGCCTTGGTGATGCCTGCCGGACAATATACCTTTATGGATTATGTAAAAGTAGGATTGCCATTGCAGATTATTATGGGAATCGTGATGATTTTTGTATTGCCATTGATTTTCCCCTTTTAGTCTTTGATTTTTATCTTGTCAGTGGGGGAGATGAAAGAAATAGAGATTTGTAGCGCTGAATCTTTGTCTTTTTATGAAGAGTTGCATATTTCCATGCAACTCTTTTTTTGCTGTATACTATTGAATAAATAGTATTAAAATTTTAATATTCAACGATATAACTAACTGTCTTCTAATATAAATAATTAGAGTGAGGCGCTTTAAAAGATGTTAACTGCAAATCGGAAAATGCAATGTAATCTGTATAATGTTTATAAATACAATTATCTTTGTGCGTCATTGCTGATTATTGATTAGTAGTGATTTATGTTTTTCGCAAATAAAACAAACTAAAGCATTAAAAGATTATGAAACAGAACATTGCAAAAGTATTCACTTTCTCGTTGTTGGCGTCTTCCATCAGTTTTATCAGTTGTGTTGATAATGAGAAAAATCTGTTTGATGCAGATCAACTGAAGCAAATTTACGAAGAAACTTTTCCTGTAAAAAACATCGATCTTGATGGTGATTGGACAGTGTCACGAAGTGTGATAGCGTGTGTGTCAGTTAATGGAGATCAGGGAGTAGATTATAAGATACAAATATTTGATGCCGATCCATTAAGTCCGGGAAGTACAGCAAAACTCTTAGCGGAAGGAACTGTCAATCAAAGTACGACTTTGAATGTGGTGATGGATTGTGCAACAGCGCTTGATAAGGTGTTTGTTGCACGCATAGATGAGCACAAACGCTATCTGGTTCAACCGGTAGCGATTGAAAATGGTACAGTGACAGCGCATTTAGGAGACGCACATTATATATGGATATACAGGAGCACAACGTCTCATGTTGAATACAGGGAATGCTAGTACCCCTCTTACAGATATATACACTCTTGAAGTGAACGTCAAACTTAAGAATGCAATATCTGTCCCTAGTGTGACAGATGGCTTAGACTTCTTCATTGCTTATCAGGGGATAGGTCAAAAGAGAACGGAAATCCATTTGACTCATTTTAATTCGGCTACGGCGAATGGGCAATTGGCAGATAATGAAGTGCTCGAAGTAATCAAGGCAGTTAATAATACTTGGGCTCTTTGTGTTCCTGATAAATTTGCTTATCCAACAGAAACAACAGTGATAACGAATGCATATTCTAAATTTGCAGATTGGGCACACGATCAGAGCTCAACCACAGATTGGTATAAGACTGTTAGTAGTGACAAGGTGATTCAGTACTAAACTTTTCGTCATCTCTACACTTTTTACATAAAGTTTTAGAATCCCTGATTATACTGACGATTGTTTGTGTAATCAGGGATTTTGCTATCTCACATGTTTTGTTATTTTTCTCTGTTAGCAAGCAAAAACCTTTAAAATGCTGAAAATTTTGCTTGTTTTGTACAAAAGCACCGTGTTTTTATCGGAAAAGCATCGTTATATTTGTGAAAAACATAAGGATAAAGTAAGCAAAAGATGCGGATAATGTCACCAAAAGCTATGGATAGAGTAAGCAAACCATTGGGATAGTGTCGCTATGTCGTAAATATTGTTAGTATTTTCTACTTTCCTTCCATTGATTTTTCTATTTCGGTCTTTGATAATGATAAATAGAAAAGAATAAAAGGAACCTTTAGTGGTATAGATAATCTCTCTTTGGTGGTAAATGTTTTGATGATGTATCAAAAAGTGTATATATCGTGCCTGATTATAGAATAACGATTTGAGCAAATTCCTCTACAGTGGCAGAAACTCTTTATTCCAATAAAAGGGAGGAAAGAAACGATTCCTGGTAGATTAAGAATTACAAAGTGTCAATGGTGACTTTTTGTAAACTATAGTTTCTATAAGATAGGTTTCATCAATTGTTAAGGCATTTTTTCTCTCTGTCTCAATTATATATTTTAATTCTTTGTAACTATGAAGAGACAAAGAATAGTAGCTATATTGAATAATAGTTGCTTGATGGCATAGCACGATAGAACTTCTGTAATGTACAAATCAAGCGATTTAAGGTTGAATAAACTTAAATCGCTTTTCTCCGCATCACTACTATCTGATCGAACCGCTTTTGTGACGGAGTGCCAACTATAATTTCCTTTGGAGGGAATCGCTTATCGAACTCATTAGCAGCTGATTTATCGACCTGATATATTTCATCTTCTATGTAACGTCCTTTAGCGTTGGCTAAAGCATTATCATATAATTCATAAACATGAAGAGCTGTGGCATACATATTATCTTCGGTGCGAATCCCTAATGTTTCAGCAGGAATGAATCCTTGCCGGAGGTAATAATCCGGGTCACCGCAAAGTAAAATGGCACGAAATCCCATATCGAAAGCTCGTTCTTTGGTCAGCGCAATCATTTTTCCTCCAATACCTTTCTGTTGATATTCGGGAAGAACAGAAATGGGCCCCAGACTCAATACTTCATATTGGTTACCGTCATCCGCCATGATAAATGATTTAAGGCAGACCACATTGCCGACAATCTTGCCATTAAGTTCTGCAACAATATCGAGTTCCGGTACAAATTTGGGATGGTTACGCATGATATGGAGCAGATAATGTTCGTCACACCCCGGAGAAAAATGATTCCAAAAGGCTTCCCGTGTGACATTTTCGGTTTCATTATAATCCGAAGGTTGCTCAATTCTAAGTTTTATATCCATCTTATCAAATATATAGTTGCACAAATATAGAGAACAAAATTTGAATATTTACCTCTTTAAGGACGAATCTGTACATTATAGCAAGATGAGACAAAAACTCCCGATACAAAGTTTGAATATACACTAGTATCAGGAGCTTTGTGTATTGATACATCAAGATTGTAGAGAATTAAACTTTGTTCATATTTTGCGTGTACAGACTATTGATGATACCGTCGAACAGTCCGATGGTAGGTACAATAATTCCGGTGGCTTTTATATGAGTAGCTATCTCGAGAAATATTTCAGCAGCAGGTACAATAACATCGGCCCGGTCCGGTTTCAACTTATATTGCTTGATACACTGTTCGGTAGAGAGCTTTCAATGTTTCATATATATCTTGCAGTGATTTTTTTATTTCACTTTGTTTCATACTGAAAGAGAACCGTCTAAATTTTTTGCAAAAATATCAATGTGGGATGTAATTGTCATAACGATATTATTACGAACTTATTACAATGTTTATTTGTTATTTTTATATATCAGTAGAAACACTTATATTCGCAAAAGTATTGGAACAGACTCGGTTAAAAAATATAGAATTTATGAAAACAATGAATTATTCCCTTATTCGTATTCTCTTTGCACTTGTGATAGGATTGGTGCTCGTTATTTGGCCAAATGCGGCTGCCAGCTATATTGTCATTACAGTTGGTGTTGCCTTTTTAATTCCCGGTGTTATCAGCCTTTTTGGTTATTTCGGCCGGAAAAGACAGGAAGGTGAAGCGGCTCCCCGTTTCCCGATAGAAGGAATCGGCAGTTTATTATTTGGACTTTGGCTGATTGTGATGCCTGAATTCTTTGCAGATGTTCTGATGTTTCTATTGGGATTTATCCTGATAATGGGAGGAGTGCAACAGATTGCTTCTTTATCGATGGCACGTCGGTGGATGCCTGTTCCGGGAGCGTTTTACCTGGTTCCTTCATTGATTCTTATTGCAGGTATCATCGCTTTGTTTAATCCGACAGGAGCACGTAATACTGCATTTATAATTATTGGTGTGAGTAGTTTGGTTTATTCGCTTACCGAATTAATCAACTGGTTCAAGTTTACCCGTCGTCGTCCGAAGACTCCGGTGGTACATGACGATGATGATATTGAGGATGCAAAGATAATCGAATAAAAAAGAAGAGGACTGCTTCACAGCACCCCTCCCCGCAAACTTAAAACAACCAACAAAAGAAATAGATAATTTCATAACGGTGAACTGTGAGTGGTAAACGGTAAATGCGTTGCAGTGCAATTTGTTCACCGTTTATCGTTCACCGTTCTTTTTTTCTATCTCACAAATAACAGTTCCCTGTATTTCGGAAGCGTCCACATCTGGTTGTCAACAATGAGTTCCAACTTATCGATGTGGTAGCGGATTTCTTCCAGTGCCGGAACGATCGTGTCGTGGTAGGCAATGGCTTTTTCCCGTTCGCTTTCTATCTTGTTCGCAACCTTACGAGCTTCAATCATTGCATCTACATGTTCCTTGATGAAGGCTGTACGGTCGGCAATCTCTTCAATAAGTTCCAGGTTTTTAGCAGACAATTTCGCTGCCTTTTCTGCCGGGAAAAGAGATTGCATCTTATAGACATTATTAATTAAATCCGTTTGATATTGAGTGGCCACCGGAATGATATGGTTCATAGCCAAATCACCCAATACACGCGCCTCGATCTGAATCTTCTTCGTATACGTTTCCCATTTCACTTCGTTGCGGGCTTCCAGTTCTTTCTTTGTCATTACACCGGTAGCTTCGAACATGGCAATGGTTTCCGGTTTCAGGTAGTTATCGAAGATAACAGGAACACTGGTTTCGCAATCCAGGCCACGGCGGGCGGCTTCTTTCTTCCATTCGTCGCTGTAACCATTGCCGTCAAAATGAATCGCTTTACATTCCTTGATATATCCACGGATAATTTCGAGAATGGCAGACACTTTAGGCTCTCCTTTTTCAATCAAAGCATCCACATCTTTCTTAAACTTCACCAATTGGTCTGCTACGGCAGAGTTCAATGCAATCATGGCAGACGCACAGTTTGCCTCGGAACCTACGGCACGGAACTCAAAACGGTTTCCGGTGAAAGCAAAAGGAGAGGTACGGTTACGGTCAGTATTGTCAATCAGCAATTCGGGAATCTGCGGAATATCCAACTTCATTCCCTGTTTGCCGCTAAGACTAATCAAATCATCTTTTGTACTGTTTTCAATGTGATCCAATACCTGCGACAATTGCTTCCCGAGGAAAGAGGAGATGATGGCAGGAGGTGCCTCATTAGCTCCCAGACGGTGGGCGTTGGTAGCGCTGGAGATAGAAGCTTTCAACAATCCGTTATGATGATAAACTGCCATCAATGTGTTTACGACGAAGGTAACAAAACGCAGGTTATCTTCCGGAGTCTTACCCGGTGCCATTAATAAAATGCCCGTGTCAGTTCCCAACGACCAGTTGTTGTGTTTACCCGATCCGTTGACACCCTTAAAAGGTTTTTCATGAAGCAGTACGCGGAAACCATGACGGCGACTTACCTTACGCATTAGTGACATAATCAGTAAGTTATGGTCATTAGCAAGGTTACACTCTTCAAAGATAGGGGCTAACTCGAACTGGTTCGGGGCAACCTCGTTGTGACGAGTCTTAACAGGAATACCCAGCTTTAACGCTTCAATTTCGAGGTCCTTCATGAAAGCGGCTACGCGGGTGGGGATAGCACCGAAGTAGTGGTCCTCCAACTGTTGGTTTTTGGCACTGTCATGTCCCATCAAAGTACGACCGGTCATTAGCAAGTCCGGGCGTGCGGCATACAATCCTTCGTCTACGAGGAAGTATTCCTGTTCCCAGCCCAAGTAAGCAACTACTTTTTTCACTTCCGGGTTGAAGTAACGGCATACGTCTACAGCAGCTTTATCTACAGCCCGCAATGCTTTCAGCAAGGGAGCTTTATAGTCGAGAGCTTCGCCGGTATATGCGATAAACACAGTTGGGATGCAAAGCGTATCATCTACAATGAAAGCAGGTGATGAGGGGTCCCATGCGCTGTAACCACGGGCTTCGAATGTATTACGGATACCGCCATTCGGAAAAGAAGAAGCATCCGGTTCCTGCTGTACAAGCAGTTTACCAGTAAATTCTTCCATCATACCGCCTTTGCCATCATGTTCAACGAAAGCATCATGCTTTTCAGCTGTACCCTCGGTCAGCGGTGCGAACCAGTGCGTATAATGAGTAACACCCATTTCGATGGCCCATTTCTTCATGCCGGCAGCTACTTCGTCGGCAATACTGCGATCTAGCGGAGCACCGTTGTCAATGGCGTCAATCAGTGCATTGTATACCTTGCTGGGAAGGTATTTGAACATCTTCTCCTTGTTGAATACATACTTGGCGAAATACTCCGAAGGACGTTCGGCAGGTGTTGCTACCTCAACAGCTTTCTTTTTGAAAGCTGTCTCTACTACTCTGAATCTAAGTTTTGACATAATACCTGATTTGATTTGTTGTTAAATATGTTAGAGTAAATAATTACTTTGTTATGTGGTTTCCGGAAAGGCGATCAAACCCGTCCGGAAGTTTTTTCTGTGATTAGCGGGGTAGTGATTAGTAGTAAGTTGTGCGTAGCTGTCTTTCACTAATCACTCAACCGTTCATCACTAAATTAGTTGTAAGCAGATTCTCCGTGTTCGTAAATATCAAGACCTTCTTCTTCGATACGTGCCGGAACGCGAAGTCCGTGAATCTTATCAAGCGTTTTGAAAATGATGAATCCCATGCCTGCTGCCCATGCACCTACTACCAATGCTCCGAATATTTGTGCACCGAGGAATCCGAAACCGTAGCCATAGAATAAACCTTCACTGGTGGAGAACAAACCTGTAAGAATAGTTCCTAAAAAGCCACAAACACCATGTACAGAAGATGCACCTACCGGATCGTCTATCTTTAACACTTTGTCAATGAAGTCAACGGAGAATATCATTACGACACCACATATTGCACCTATTAAGGCTGCTCCTGCAGGAGATACTGCGTCACATCCTGCTGTGATGCCTACCAGCCCTGCCAAGATACCATTCAGTGTCAATGACAGGGAAGGTTTTCCATATTTCATCCAGCTCACCAACAGAGCGAAGAAACCACCGGCACAAGCAGCCAGATTCGTTGTCAGGAATACGTGGGAGATGGCGATAGCATCGGCTTCGGTTGCTGCTGCCAATTGAGAACCGGGGTTGAACCCGAACCATCCGAACCAAAGAATGAATACGCCTAGTGCAGCAATAGTCAGGCTATGGCCTGGGATAGCTTTTGATTTGCCGTCTTTACCATATTTACCGATACGGGGACCAAGAATGGCAGCACCTACCAAAGCAATCCATCCACCTACAGAGTGAACGACCGTAGAACCGGCAAAGTCATGGAAGGTGGTTCCGAAGAGACTCATCATGAAAGAACCTTCTTCACCGTTCATCAACCAGCCCCCGCCCCATGTCCAATGACCGGATATCGGATAAATCAGTACACTGATAAAGATGGTGTAGACGATATACATGGAGAATTTTGTACGTTCTGCCATGGCTCCTGATACAATTGTAGCTGCTGTCGCACAAAATACGGTTTGGAATATGAGGAATCCTTCGGTTGGCAGACCATTATCAATGAAAGAAAGGTCGAAGAAGTGAGGCATTCCGATGAATCCGCCTGCGCCGAACATCAATCCGAAACCGATAAACCAGTATAGTAAAGAGCCGAACATGAAGTCTACAAAGTTCTTCATCAGAATGTTGGCAGTATTTTTCACTCTGGTAAAACCTGCTTCTACTAATGCAAATCCCGGCTGCATGAAGAATACGAGCATTGCTGCAAGCAACATCCATACAGTATTCAATCCAAGAGCTAATTCACCGACCGTATCGGGAGCTGCTGATGCTTCTTCAGCAGGAGCGGTAACGACTTCGGTAATTGTTTCTGTAACTGCTGCAACTGTATCGGCAGCAGCTGTGTTTTGTGCCGACATATCAGTAGTAAAACAGCACAAAATGAATATAGTAGTGGCTATCCACAGCTTTACGAAGCTATGGCTTTTATATTTTGTATCCATAATAGTATAATCTTATTTAACGTTCTTGTTCTGCATTGTAGAGGGCTATGTCACCACGTTCGGCAGTGCGTATGCGGATAGCGTCTTCGATAGGAATGACGAAAATACGTCCGTCACCGATTTCTCCGGTCTGTGCAGCTTTGATGATAGCCTGCACTGTTTTCTCGGTATTCTTGTCGCGCACGACAATAGAGATCAAAATTCTTTCAATGGTGCTGGTGTCATATACTACGCCACGGTAGATACGTCCTTGCCGTGCTTTTCCAATACCTCTTACATCGTAATAAGAGAACCATTCGATGTCCGCTTCGAGTAGGGCGTCTTTTACGTCCTCGAATTTGGTTTTACGGATAATAGCTTCAATCTTTTTCATATACCTTAAATATTAGTGTGTCCTGTAAAAGAAAGAGGTATAGGGTAGCGGCAGCCATAGCAGGTTACCATACAACAAACCGATAAAATCTAAACTCTAACTACCTTTTCTAATCCCTATACGCTCTTTGTATTGTAAATTCTCTCTCTTAAAAACTTAGTCCGAAAGCAAAGTAGGCTCCTTCAGTGCGTGGGTTCACTGTTACTTTGGCAAATGTCGGTACGGAGAAGGAATCTGTGATTTTAATCTCCTTGGATGCTCCGAGACTGATGTCTGTTACGCAGAATCCACTGGTATAGCCATTATAAAAAGTTGTTTCCCAGGGAACCATACCTAAATCTACTGTCCAGTCGAGACCTCCCAATTTGAAAGGTGCGCTAAGTGCGAGGTAAGAAGAATAAGCTCTTTTGCCGTTTTCTTTCACACCGTCGGCACCTGCAAAGTTTGTGTACCAGTTGACGGCTAGCGGACCGAAATCATATCCCACTTGTGCTTCAAATACATGTGCTGTAGAATAGGCCCCATATTGGAAATACTTATTGGTTGTATAAATCTCCTTTCCGTATTCATCTACATCCCCTGTATATGTTTTATCAAACCAATAATCCGTTATTGAAACATTAAATCCACCAATTGAATAACCGAGAGTTAAATCAAACTCTTTTGCATCTTTGGATTCAATTCCCACTGATCCCCATGCTCCGAGTGATAAACCTTTGTAAGAGATTCCCAGTGAAGGCTGGACGCTAACTCCGCCTAAATTCTGACCGCGCCAGATGTAACCACTTACCAAATCTGCTCCAACGGAAGCTTCTACCTTATCTTGTGCCATCATTGTAGACGGGACAAGTCCTGACAGTAATAATGCTACTGTTATTACCCCCAATTTGTTGTTAATCGTCGTTTTCATCGTCTTTTTACCTTTAAAAGTTAGAAAAATGTGGATGTACGGTCCATTTGTTATATAGTAGCGCGCAAAATACTATCGTTTTTTATAGATAACTGATTATGGATAACTGATCCTGCAGGAATGATGATGTCCGTTTAATGGGGGCATGTTGAACTTTCTATTTCCCGCTATCCATTATTCATTCAATCAGAGCCAGTTTTTTATTCTTCTCATCGCTTCGATACAGTCGTTGCGTTCGCCGAACGCAGTTAAACGGATATACCCTTCACCGCTTGGCCCGAAACCTACACCGGGAGTACCGACCACATTGGCTTCATACAACATCTGTTCGAAGAACCGCCATGAAGAAAGTCCGTTCGGAGTTTTCACCCACAAGTAGGGAGCGTTGACGCCGCCGTATACTTTCAGTCCTGTGGCTTCCAATCCTTCCTTCATGATTTTTGCGTTGGTCATATAATAGTCGATTGTTTTCTTAATCTGTGCTTTGCCTTCTGCACTGTAAACGGCTTCTGCTGCCCGTTGGGTAATATAAGAAGTGCCGTTAAACTTAGTACACTGGCGACGGTTCCACAATCTGTTGAGTGGTATGCGATCGCCTTCCAGAGTGGCGGCAGTGAGCTCTTTCGGAACCACGGTATATCCGCAGCGTACTCCTGTAAATCCTGCCGTTTTTGAAAAACTACGGAATTCAATCGCGCACTTTTTAGCTCCCTTAATCTCATAGATAGAGTGGGGGACATTCTCGTCCTGGATATATGCCTCGTAAGCGGCATCGAACAGAATCAGTGTATCGTTTGCTAAGGCATAATCCACCCACTTTTTCAGTTCCGGTTTGGTTAAGGTGGTCCCTGTCGGGTTGTTCGGATAACAGAGATAAACGATGTCTATCCGTTTGTCCGGAATTTCCGGGATAAAGTTGTTCTCACTTGTGCAAGGCATATAAGTAACGTTGCTCCATTTACCCGTTTCTTCTTCCAATACTCCGGCGCGTCCGCACATAACGTTACTGTCTATGTAAACCGGATAAATGGGATCTGTAACACCTACGCTATTGTCGTGGCGAAGAATATCACCTATATTTCCGGTATCGCTTTTAGCCCCGTCACTGACAAAAATCTCGGATGCCGAGAAATGAATCCCGCGTGGAGCGAAATCGTTCTTTATGATTGCTTCAATCAGAAAATCATATCCCTGTTCAGGACCATATCCGCGGAATGTATCTTTGCCGGCCAGTTCTTCTACCGCTTTATGCATTGCTTCTATACAGGCTGGAGGAAGTGGCTGCGTAACGTCGCCGATACCTAGCCGGATGATGTCCTGTTTGGGATGTGTTATCCTGAAAGTATTTACCTTTTTCGCTATATCCGAGAATAAATAACTTCCCGGTAATTTTAAAAAATGCTCGTTTACTAATGCCATATTGTTATTGTTTTAAGTTTCTATTACTCTCCATTCTCAACTCTCCATTCTCAACTCTCAACTTCTTCAACAATTTCCCCATCGAAAACCTTGGTTGCCGGTCCGGTCATTAATATATGTCCGGAGGTTTCATCCCATTCGATGGTAACTGTCCCTCCATCCATTATCACATCACTTTTTCTTCCTGCAAGTCCGTTGATGAAGGCGGCTACTGCTGTGGCGCAGGCACCTGTTCCGCAAGCTTGAGTAATTCCCGATCCTCTTTCCCATACTCTCATCCGTATGGTGTCTCTACCGACGATCTGTGCAAACTCTACATTCGTTCTGTCGGGAAAGAGAGGATGATTCTCCAGTTCAGGACCGATTTCCGGCAGATTAATTCGGGTAATGTCATCAACAAATGTGACGAGATGTGGATTACCCATTGATACTTTAGTAGATGGGAAAGGATATTTCTTTTTCCAATCAATCTCTCCTGTTTCTTGTGGACTGCCCATATCTACGGTGACTGTACTGACTGTTTTTCCCTCTACCTGCAATTTCAGAATTTTAATTCCCGATAGTGTATCCAAAGTTATTTCTGTTTTATCAGTCAATCCGTATTCATATACATATTTGCCTACGCAGCGGCTACCATTGCCACACATCATTGCTTCCGAACCGTCGGCATTGAAAATACGCATACTGAAATCCGCTTTATCAGAGACACCAATCAATATTAGTCCATCACTTCCGATTCCTGTATGAAACTTGCTCCATTCGATCGCTTTCTTTTCAGGGTCTGCTATCGGATATCTGGTCGTGTCTACATATATGTAGTCATTTCCTGTTCCATGCATTTTAGTGAACTTAATTCTTGTTGTCATTTTGATTGGTATTTATTGGTTGTTGTATCCTTTTGTTTTATTACAATGCAAAGATATGACTTTTTGCTTTATATTTTATTGAAAAGTATGTCTAATCTCTATTAATTTTCTGTGAACTTATAATTGCCTTTCATACGGCTATGTTTAGTTATAATTTGGAATTATATATATTCATATATTAATAAACTGTTATTTGAACGAATTGCTTTGTATATTCTTTCATAATATATGAAGCTGTCTCTTATACACATCTCCGAGCCCACGAGACCATGGCTA